>NZ_RZSL01000223.1:0-9084 GCF_003997355.1 Mesorhizobium sp. M1E.F.Ca.ET.041.01.1.1
GGCCTGGAATGATCGTCATGCCGGCACAGTCCACGACCACGGCGCCTTCGGGCGCGCCCTGGTTCAGCGCCGCCTTGCCGGCGGCGGCGATCTTGCGGCCGTCGACGACGACGGTGCCGATCTCATCGACCCCGCGCGAGGGATCGACGATGTGCGCCTTGCTGAAGACGGTCACGCTCATGCGCCGCGGCCCTCATGGTTGCGACGGGGATCGAGCAGGGCTTCCATCACAGCCATGCGGACGGCGACACCCATCTCGACCTGTTCCTGGATGACGCTTTGCGGCCCGTCAGCGATCTCCGAGGCGATCTCGACGCCGCGGTTCATCGGCCCCGGATGCATGACCAGCGCATCGCCCTTGGCTGCCTTGAGCTTTTCGGCATCGAGGCCGAAATAGCGGAAATATTCGCGGATCGACGGCACGAAGGCGCCTTCCATGCGCTCGCGCTGCAGGCGCAGCATCATCACCACGTCGGCGTCTTTCAGCCCCTCGGCCATCGAGCGCGCCACGATCACGCCCATCTTATCAATGCCCGCAGGCAGCAGCGTCGAGGGCGCGACGACGCGCACCTGCGCGCCGAGCGCGTTCAAGAGCATGATGTTGGAGCGGGCGACGCGCGAATGCAGGATATCGCCGCAGATCGCCACGATCAGCTTCGACAGCGGCCCCTTGGCGCGCCGGATGGTCAGCGCGTCGAGCAAAGCCTGCGTTGGATGTTCATGCGCGCCGTCGCCGGCATTGACCACCGAGCAGCCGACCTTCTGCGCCAGAAGGGCGGCGGCGCCCGCCGACTGGTGGCGGATGATCAGGATATCCGGCCGCATGGCGTTGAGCGTCATGGCGGTGTCGATAAGCGTCTCGCCCTTCTTCACCGAGGAACTCGCCACCGACATGTTCATGACGTCGGCGCCGAGCCTTTTGCCTGCGAGCTCGAAGGACGATTGCGTGCGGGTCGAGGCCTCGTAGAAGAGGTTGATCTGGGTGCGGCCACGGAGCGTCGATGTCTTCTTTTCCGGCTGCCGCGAGATCGCCACGGCCTGGTCCGCCCGGTCGAGCAGCAGCTCGATATCGGCCGGGGAAAGATCGCGGATGCCCAGAAGATGGCGGTGGGGAAAGAGCGGCAGGGACGAAGCGTCGGTCATCTCAAGGCGCTGCTATAGGGTGCGGTCCGGCCGGCCGCAAGCGCCAGCTTGGGATTGCCGGCTTTCTCCCCGGTATTTTCGTTGCGTGGCTTCGGCTATAAGGCAGCGATGGCTTCGGATTCGCGACCGCGGCCTACAGATGGTAAGGACAGGGCGTGACCGACGACGTGATCAACCAGCCGCCGCCGCTGACGGGCGGCAATGCATGGCGGGGCGATCCGTTGCTCATCCAGCTTGCCGAGCGCTTTTCCGATCCGGTGCGCAAGGATCTCGACGCGCTCGGCCGGTTCGTCATGACGCAGGAGGCGCAGGAACTCGCCCGCCTCGCCAATGTGGACACACCAAAACTCAGGACACATGACCGCCAGGGGCGGCGCATCGACCTCGTTGAATTCCATCCCGCCTACCATGCGCTGATGCGGCGCTCGGTGGCCAACGGGCTGCATTCCTCGGTTTGGGAAAATGGCGACGCCGAGATCGGCCGCCGCCATCAGGTGAGGGCGGCGCGCTTCTACCTGACCGCTGAATTGGAGACCGGGCATCTTTGCCCCATCACCATGACCAGCGCCTCGCTGGCGGCGCTGATGGCGAGTCCGAAACTGTTCCGCGAATGGGCGCCGCGCGTGACGACGCGCAAATACGACCAGAGCCAGAAGCCGCCGGTTGAAAAGACCGGGCTTACGCTCGGTATGGGCATGACCGAAAAGCAGGGCGGCACCGATGTGCGAGCCAATGTCACCAAGGCCGAGCGCATCGGCAGTGGCTTCTATCGGCTCACCGGGCACAAATGGTTCATGTCGGCGCCGATGTCGGATGCTTTCCTGGCGCTTGCCCAGGCGCCGGAGGGCCTGTCCTGCTTCCTCGTTCCACGCATCCTGGGCGATGGCTCCAGCAACGGATTTCGCTTCCAACGCCTCAAGGACAAACTCGGCAACCGCTCCAACGCCTCGTCGGAGGTGGAATTCGTCAACGCCATCGGCGAGATGGTCGGCGAGCCAGGCGCCGGCATAAAGACGATCATGGATATGGTGACGTTGACCCGGCTCGACTGTGCTGTCGCGTCGTCGGCCATCATGCGGGCAGGGTTGGCCGAGGCCGTCCACCACTCCCGCCATCGCCAGGTGTTCGGCGCCAATTTGGTCGACCAGCCGCTGATGCAGCGGGTGCTGGCCGACATGGCGCTCGACGTCGCCGCCGCCACCGCGCTGTCGTTCCGGCTCGCGCGCTCCTTCGACGAGGCGGCAAGCGATCGCGGCGAGGCGGCCTTTGCCCGCGCCATGACGCCGGTGGTCAAATACTGGGTCTGCAAGATCGCGCCGCCGCTGCTTTACGAGGCCATGGAGTGCCTCGGCGGCAACGGCTATGTCGAGGAAGCGCCGCTCGCCCGTTACTATCGCGAGGCCCCGGTCAACGCGATCTGGGAAGGCTCGGGCAATGTCATGGCGCTCGACGTGCTGCGCGTGCTCGGCCGCGCGCCCGGCCTGTTCGAGGAGGTGCTGGCCGGCATCGACCGCGATCTCGGCACCGGCGGGCGCGGCACCATCGGCGTGCTCAAAGCGGCGATGCAGGTGGCTTCGACCGATGAGGGCTCGGCGCGCCTGCTCACCGAGCAACTGGCGCTGTCGGCGGCGGCGGCGGAGCTGCGCAGGCTGGGGGCAGGGCGGATTGCCGACGCCTTCGTCGAGACGAGGCTCGGCGGCCAGTGGCGAACCACCTACGGCATGCTCGATTCGCGCCATGACGCGCGCATGATCATCGACACGCTCTATCCACCGCTGACCTGAACAGCCTCGACAAGCCGCGCCATCGCCGGCCTGTGGATGGCCGTTAACCCTAACAAATGGTTTCCGTTGCGGGGAGCCCTTACAGAGACCACTCTGTCCACCGGAGTAGGGAACTGTTAACCATGAGCCCGTGCTCCGCCAGGCAGGAAGCGCATGCGGCACGTGTTGACATCATTTCTGGCCTTGCACTGGGCGGTCGTTTTCGCCCTGCTGGCCTATATCTGCATGGATGGCGATCGCGGCATCGCGTCGGCGCTCGGCGTGCTTGGCGTATCTGTGCAAAGCAGCCGCTTTCCGGGTCTCGATCAGGCCCTCGTCGTGGCGCCGCTTTCGATCGCGCTGCTGATTGTCGCGCTGCTGTTCTGCTGGGCTTTCGTCGAAACGCTGCTCAATATCGCGACAAGGCCGGATGCCGGCGACGCAGTGGTGCGGATCGCCTTCATCTTTGCCTCTTTCCTGCTGTCGATCATCCTCGTGGGTGGCGCCGCGCAAGGCATCAACGGGCTGTTCATGGTGGTCGCCGTCCAGATGACGGCGCTGCTTGCCTCTTATGTCGCAGTGCTCGCCGAGCGACGCTCGGCCATGCACGAGAACGAGGCCCGCCTGGCTGCTCATCGCATCGCAACGGGCGCCGCGCACAGTTCGCTGCTGTCCCGCATCTCCAGTCACCCGGAAACCAGGCCGGGAGGTCGCCGCTGATGCGCACGCTGTTCGCATTCTGGGCTGCTCCGCTGGTCCTTTTCTGGGGCTGGTTCTTCCTGTCGCTCAACGACCTCAATTTCGGCTACGTCATGCTCAGCCGCCAGTTGCATGACCTGGTCTTCCAGCTCTATGGCCAGATGCTCGGCATCGATCCGGCGATCATCCCGGGCATGGTCGCGCGGGCCTGCGTGTTCGACACTTTCCTGCTGCTCGGACTGGTGGCATTCCGCCGCAGGCGCCAGATCGCCGAGTGGATCAGTCAGCGCCGAGACGGCCCGATCAGCCCGGAGCGGATCGGCCGAGCGACTGAAGCCGGTCCAACGCTCCCTGCAGAATAAAGGCGGCGGCCGCCGAATCGATCTTGCCGGCGCGCTTCTTGCGCGAGAAATCCATCTCGATCAGCGTCCTTTCAGCGGCGACCGTCGACAGCCGCTCGTCCCACAGCACGAAAGGCAGGTCGGACAAAACAGCCATGTTGCGCGCGAAGGCGCGGGATTTCTGCGCGCGCGGGCCTTCCGACCCGTCCATGTTGATGGGAAGGCCGAGCACGATCGCGCCGACATTGTCCTTCTCGAGCTGAGCCAGCAACTGGGCGGCATCGAGCGAAAACTTCTTGCGCAGGATGACCGGGCGCGGATGGGCAAAGGACAGGCCGCGGTCCGACACCGCCACGCCGATCGTCTTGTCGCCGAGGTCGAGGCCGGCAAGCGTGCGGCCGCCCGCGAGCCGGGCCGGCAATTCCTCGATGCTGATGATGCTCAACGGCCCACCCCGGTGATTCGCCGCGCGGCTTTTTGACAGGCCGCGGGACTTTCAATTTGCCGTCGGCGTTCTATCCTTTGATAACGAGAAAATCGAGGAACGCATTCATGAAACTGACCTGGTACGGACATTCGGCATTCCGCATCGAGACAAAGGACGCCAACATCCTCATCGATCCGTATCTGGTCGGCAATCCGTCCTGGACGGGCGGCTGGGAAGGCCCCGCGGAAGGGGTGACGCATGTTCTCTTGACGCACGGCCATAACGACCATGTCAGCGGTTCGATCGAGGTGCTGAACAAGAGCGGCGCCATGCTGGTCGCCAACTTCGAAGTGTGCATGTATCTCGTCGGACAGGGCGTCAGCGACAAGAAGATCAATCCCGGCAATATCGGCGGCACCGTCGATTGCGGCCCCTTCACCGTCACCTTCGTCCAGGCGCTGCATTCCTCCTCGTTCGGCGGCCAGGGCGGCACCAACACCTATCTCGGCAATCCAGGCGGGCTGGTGCTGCATTTCCCGCAGGACAGGACGCTCTATCACATGGGCGACACCGATATCTTTTCCGACATGGGGCTGATCAACGAATTGCATGAGCCGAAGATCGGGATCGTGCCGATCGGCGACCGCTTCACCATGGGCGGCGCGGTGGCGGCCCTTGCCTGCCGTCGCTTCTTCAATTTCGATACGGTCATTCCCTGCCATTTCGGCACCTTCCCGATCATCGATCAGACCGCCGACAAGTTCGTGGCCGGCATGGAAGGCTCCGGCGTCAAGGTGGCGCTGCCGGAGATCGGCAAGCCGATCGCGATCTGAGCCGGCCTTCTTCCAGGCGCCGGAGCGGTCCGCAGTCCACTCGGTTCGACATGATCGATGTTGCGCCGCAAGCGCGCCGCCGCTATAGCCCGCATTGGTTTCCCCGAGGCGATAGATATGTCCGTTGATCTTCAGACCGTGAAGCGCGTCGCGCACCTTGCCCGTATTGCGGTGAGCGAGGAGGACGCCGAACGCATGACAGGCGAACTGAACGCCATCCTCGGCTTCGTCGAGCAACTGAACGAGGTCGATGTGTCCGGCGTCGAACCGATGACCTCGGTCACGCCGATGGAGATGAAGAAGCGCCAGGACGTCGTCACCGACGGCAGCAAGGCGGCCGACATCGTCGCCAACGCGCCGGCTACGGACGAGAATTTCTTCCTCGTTCCCAAGGTCGTGGAGTAGGGCACGATGGCCGTCGAGATCGCCGTCGAGACGCCCTTGCAGGACGAGGTGCGCGCGCTGATCGCGGAGCTCAACGCGGCGCTGCTCGAACTGACGCCGCCGGAACATTGCTATCACCTGACCGTCGAGCAGATGGCTGGCCATGACACGACCGTGTTCATTGCCCGCGACGGTGGTCTTGCCGTCGGCTGCGGCGCGCTGAAGCGCCACGGCGGGGCGACCGGCGAGGTCAAGCGCATGTATACGCGGCCCTCGCATCGCGGCCGCAAGATCGGCGCTGAGATCGTCGCGCGGGTCGAGGCGCTGGCGCGGCAGGAAGGGCTGAAGCGCCTGGTTCTGGAGACCGGCGACCGCCATCCCGCCGCTTGGACCGTCTATGAGCGCGCCGGTTTTTCGCGTTGCGGCCCGGTGCTGGATTATCCCGACTCCGAGTGGTCGGTGTTTTACGAAAAGAGCCTTGCCTGATGAGCGACCTCACACATCTCACCATTTCCGAGGCCCGCGCCAAGCTGCGCGGCAAGGAGATCTCGGCTGCCGAGATCACGGAAGCCTATCTCTCGGCGATCGAGCGCGCCAATCCGGTGCTCAATGCCTATATTGCCGTCACCGCCGACAAGGCGCGCGACATGGCCAAGGGCTCCGATGCCAAGCTCGCGAAAGGCGAGGGCGGGGCGCTGGAAGGCATTCCGCTCGGTATCAAGGATCTGTTCGCCACCGAAGGCGTCCACACCCAGGCCTGCAGCCATGTGCTGGACGGCTTCAAGCCACACTACGAATCGACCGTGACCAGCAATCTCTGGGCCGACGGCGCCGTCATGCTCGGCAAGCTCAACATGGACGAGTTCGCCATGGGCTCGTCCAACGAAACCTCCTATTACGGTCCGGTCATCAATCCATGGCGGCGCTCGCGCCTCGACACGGTGGTGATGCCGACGACGCATCAGGGTGACGGCGGCTTCGTCTCGGCCGGCGGCGCGAAAACCGCGCGGACCCTGGATAACGCCCAGCTGGTGCCGGGCGGCTCGTCCGGCGGATCGGCCTCGGCCGTCGCGGCCTTCCTCTGCGCGGGCGCCACCGCGACCGACACCGGCGGTTCGATCCGCCAGCCCGCCGCCTTCACCGGCACGGTCGGCATCAAGCCGACCTATGGCCGCTGCTCGCGCTGGGGCGTGGTCGCCTTCGCCTCCTCGCTCGACCAGGCGGGTCCGATCGCGCGCGACGTGCGCGACGCCGCCATCCTGTTGAAGTCGATGGCCTCCTCCGACCCGAAGGACACGACCTCGGTCGACCGGCCGGTGCCTGACTACGAAGCGGTGATCGGCAAGCCGATCAAGGGCATGAAGGTCGGCATTCCGAAGGAATACCGCGTCGACGGCATGCCGCAAGACATCGAGGCGCTCTGGCAGAAAGGCATTGCCTGGCTGAAGGATGCCGGCGCCGAGATCGTCGACATCTCGCTGCCGCACACCAAATACGCGCTGCCGGCCTATTACATCGTGGCGCCCGCCGAAGCCTCGTCCAACCTCGCCCGCTATGACGGCGTGCGCTACGGGTTGCGCGTGCCCGGCAAGGACATTGTCGAGATGTACGAGAAGTCGCGCGCCGCCGGCTTCGGCCGTGAGGTCAAGCGCCGCATCATGATCGGCACCTACGTGCTGTCGGCCGGTTACTACGACGCCTATTACCTGCAGGCGCAGAAGGTGCGCACGCTGATCAAGCGCGACTTCGAGAACGTCTTTGCCGCCGGTGTCGATGTCATCCTGACGCCGGCGACACCGTCGGCCGCCTTCGGCATCGCCGACGAGGACATGGCCTCCGATCCGGTCAAGATGTACCTCAACGACATCTTCACGGTGACTGTGAACATGGCCGGCCTGCCGGGCATTTCCGTGCCCGCCGGCCTGGACGGCAAGGGCCTGCCGCTCGGCCTGCAACTCATCGGCCGGCCGTTCGACGAGGAAACGCTGTTCCAGACGGCGCATGTCATCGAACAGGCGGCGGGCAGGTTCCAGCCGGAGAAGTGGTGGTAGGCTCAGTCATCGGGGTCCATGCCGGCCCAGCGGGTGAGTGATGTTCTTCTTCCTCTCGAAGCTCTTCTGGTTTGTCGCCAGGCCGCTCAACCTGGCGATCTTCCTGCTGCTGGCAGGCTTGGTTGCCGGCATGTTGGGCCGGCGGCGATTGGCAGCCTCCGGCAGCGTTCTTGCCTTTGTCATCCTTGCGCTTTCGACATGGTCGTCGATTGGCGTCATGATGCTCAATCCCCTGGAAGAGCGCTTCCCAAGACCTCCGCTTCCGGCAAAGGTTGACGGCATCGTCGTGCTGGGGGGCGCCATGGACGGTGCGGTCAATATCGTGCGCGGCGGCTATGAATTGAATGCCAGCGGAGACCGCCTCGTCGAGGCGGCGGTGCTGGCTCGGCGGTTCCCGACGGCGAAAGTCGTCGTCACCGGCGGTCCGCTCGAAATGATCGGCGAAGGCGAGGGCGATGCGGACGCCGCGCCGCGCCTGCTCACAGCGCTCGGGGTGGGCGCAGACCGCCTGATCCTGGAGAACAAGTCACGCACCACTTACGAGAATGCCGTCTTCACCAAGAGGCTGGTGATGCCGAAACCGGGCGAGACCTGGCTGCTCGTCACGTCGGCTTTTCACATGCCGCGCGCCAAGGCGCTGTTCGACAGGGCCGGCTTTCCTACCATTCCCTGGCCTGTCGACTATTGGACCACGGGCAAGGAACGCCTCTACCGCACAAGTCCCGGCGACAATCTGGAAATCACCACCAAAGCGGTCCGTGAATGGGTCGGGCTCATCGCCTACTGGCTCGCCGGCCGCATCGATCAGCCTTTTCCCGGGCCGGGCGGCTGACCGAGCACTGCCTGGCGCGCGGCCGAGAAGAACTGCCGGCGCACCAGGACCGCCAGAAGCACCAGCGTCGAGATCACAAAGACGACCGGGTCGACGAACCAGCCGAGATAGCCGATCGAGAAGAAAACGGCGCGCAGGCCGGAGTTGAAATGCTTGCCGGCGAGCACGTTCATGCGCGTCGCCCGCCATACCGCCGTTTCGCTGAGGGGGTTGCGCGAGGCCTCGCCATGCAGGATCGGCACCGCCCCGATGAGGATCGAGCAATAGTTGAAGAGCCGGTAGGCCCAGCCGAACTTGAAGAAGGCGAAGGCGAGGATCAGCACCAGTCCGAACACCTTGGTCTGGAAGGCTTCGTGTGACGAGGCCGCGCCGAACGGCAGCTCGGCCAGCACCTGGAGCACGCGGTCGGAAGCCCCGAGCAGGGCGAAGCAGCCGCCGAGCGCGATCAGCGAGCTCGAGGCGAAAAAGGCGGTGCCTTGCTGCAGGCCGTTCATGATGGCGGTGTCGACGATGCGCACCTCGCGCTCAGCCATGTTGCGCATCCAGGCCTCGCGCTGGGCGTTCATCGCCGTCGTCAGCGACACGCGGCTGACGAGCTTGCCGTCCGAGGC
>NZ_RZSL01000224.1:0-9078 GCF_003997355.1 Mesorhizobium sp. M1E.F.Ca.ET.041.01.1.1
TGTCGGCTCCTGGCGCGGCGGCCCGGCCCAGGTCTGCGTGCTCTCCTCGGCGTTAATGGGCACCATCTCCGGTTCGGGCGTTGCCAATGTCGTGGCAAGCGGCCAGTTCACCATTCCGCTGATGAAACGCTTCGGCTTCCGCGCGGCCTTTGCCGGCGCCGTCGAGGCGACCTCCTCGATGGGCGGCCAGATCATGCCGCCGGTGATGGGCGCGGTCGCCTTCATCATGGCCGAGACGCTGAACATCGCCTATGCCGAGGTGGTGAAGGCGGCGATCATCCCGGCGCTGCTCTATTTCGGCGCCTGCTTCTGGCAGGTGCATCTGGAGGCTGGCAAAGCCGGCTTGCACGGCATGGCCAAGGGCGACCTGCCCAATCCCTGGGACGCGGTGCGGCAGCACTGGCCGCTGGTGCTGCCGCTTGCCGTGCTCGTCTATCTCCTGTTTGCCGGCTATACGCCGATCTTCGCCGGCACCATGGGCCTGGCGCTGACCATCGTGCTGATCCTCGGCGCGCCGCTGGCGGCGCTGATCGGGCCATTTGCGTTCCGCGTCGTCTTCTGGCTGGCGCTCGGGCTTGCCGCCGCCTCCTTCACGCGCTTCGGCGTCAATAGTCTCGGCCTCGTCATCGGGGCGCTCGTTGTCGCCTGCTTCACCTTCAGGGGCGGGCGGGAGACGCTGCGCATCTGCGTCGACTCGCTTGCCGAAGGCGCCAAGAACGCGCTGCCGGTCGGCATCGCCTGCGCCATCGTCGGCATCGTCATCGGCACGCTGACGCTGACCGGCATCGCTTCGACCTTCATCGGCTGGATCATCTCCATCGGCGAGAACAATCTGTTCCTGTCGCTGGTGCTGACCATGCTCACCTGCCTCGTGCTCGGCATGGGCATCCCGACCATCCCCAACTACATCATCACCTCTTCGCTCGCCGGCCCGGCGCTGCTGTCGCTCGGCGTGCCGTTGCTGGTCAGCCACATGTTCGTCTTCTATTTCGGCATCATGGCCGATCTCACCCCGCCGGTGGCGCTTGCCGCCTTCGCCGCCGCTCCCATGGCCAGGGAAAGCGGCCTCAAGATCGGCATCCAGGCGACCAAGCTCGCCATCGCCGGCTTTGTCGTGCCGTTCATGGCGGTCTACACGCCGGCGCTGATGCTGCAGGATGCCGGCCCGATCACCGCCTCGTTCGGCTATCCGGTCGAGGTCGCCTACATCGTCGTCAAAGCCTGCATGGGCATCGTGCTCTGGGGCGCCGCCGCCGTCGGCTTCCTCGCCCGCCGCATGGCCTGGTGGGAGCGCATCGTCGCTTTCGTTGCCGGCGTGCTCCTGGTCGCGGCGCTGCCGCTTACCGACGAGACCGGCTGGGTGCTGTCGTTTGCGTGGATCGGCTGGCACTGCTGGCGCGCGCGCCAGGCCTCGGCAAGGGACGCTGCGTGAGCCTTTGCATCCTTGCTGCCGGCAAAACCGTGGTCCTGGCCACGGCCGCCTTCACGCTGTCCTGGACGCATTCGGTGGAGCGCACGCGCTGGCAGGAGGACTGGACAGTGACGCCCTCCGGGCTGCGGATCGTTGAGGCTCGCGTGAAGGGCTCCGGCGCCGGCATGGAGCCGCCACAGGGCTCGGTGCTGCGGGACGGCTGGTGGGTCTATACGCCGCGGATCGGGCCGCAGCAGCGCCTGGTGCTGGCAGCCTCCGGCGCGACCGGGGAAGGCTGGACGCTGTGCACTGCCAAAGGCTGCCGCGAGCTGGGCAGCGCGGCGGCGGCAGCGATCGTGCTCGAACCTTGCGGACCATGACCGGTCGTGACAGTGGGCGACAACCGCCACCGATGGCCTGATGCATGTCTTTGTCGCGAAACCGGTTCCCACTTTCGCGAGACATGCTTTAGCCGATCAGCCGCTGCCGCAGTTCGGCGGACGGGATCTCGCAGCTGTCCTTCCTGCCGAACAGCGCATAGCGGTTTTTCGCGACGCGGTCATAGAGCCAGTCGCGCAGCGGCTGCGGCAGGACGAGCAGCAGCCTCGCCGCGCGCCAGGGCCAGCCGAGCGTGGCCATGATGACGACGAAACTATCGAGCTTCGTGAAGGCCACGCCGTCGATGATGGCGAGGTTGGTCTCGTAATTGTCGGTCGGCAGGCCATGTTCGCGAAACAGCGCCTCGCCGAGCGGCGATTGCGCGGTGGCGAAGCGGAAGCGTTTGTCACGGTCAAGCCGGACTATCATCCGGACGAAGCCGGAGCAGAACACGCAGACGCCGTCGAAGACGATAAACGGCTGGCGGGCGTCGTAAGCTTGGCCTGGGAGAAGGGGACGTTTCTGTTCGGGCAGGTCGGTCATGTCGGCCCCGGCTGCTTGTGCCCCTAGAGACTAAACCAGGGGGACACTAAGCCAGCCGGCGGCGGCGTCAAAGTCGCGGCGTTGTCGCACGCCTGCCGTCGGCGACGGCGGGGCGCTCGTCACGATAGGTCGTGGCGCGGCTGTCGGCGGCCGGCTTGCAGATCCGGCTGTTGTGGCGGCTGTCGGGCATTTTGGTCAGTTCGTGCCGACGCCGAGCGTGTTGCCGCGGCGCGCGCAGGCCGGACCTGGGCCGCGCATGTAATAGCGCTCGGGCCGATAGGTCGGCGCGACGAATTCGCGAATGGCGGCGGCATAGCCGGCGATGTGGTTCCAGAAGTTCATTTTACCTGTCCCTGTCCCGTTTTCGGATGTCCCTTCCGAATTGTCCGAGAGCATAGCGTCGAGGCGTGAATAGTCGGTGAACGTCATGTTAATTTCTGGTCCGAAAGTCGTTGCTTCGTGGCTGGAATGCGGCTGATTCGCGGTCTTTCCACGCCTTTTGTCGCGATTTCGGATCGTGTGACTTTTGCATCACATATGTTTCGTCCCGATGTCGCTTGGGCGCGCTTCTGTTTCACGTTCGGCCGCCACCCGGAAATTTCATTGCGCGTCCGGAAAACGTCAGGAACCCGCCCGGGTGGGGCACGTTGACCCTTCACGACCGTGCGGATCGCTCCGACGAAGGCGGCCGCGCCGCCGTTCGAATCCCCCACCCGGCACAAGCAAGGGAAGGCAAAAGCCATGGGTTTCTTCTCGAAAGACATCAAGACGCTGGACGACCTCTTCATCCATATGCTGCGCGAGATCTACTATGCCGAAAAGCAGATCGAGCGGACCCTGCCGAAGATGATCGGCGAGGCGACCGACCCGCAGCTGAAGGCCGGTTTCGAAAAACATCTCGAACAGACCAGGGGCCATATCGATCGCGTCGAGCAGGTGTTCGAGCTGCATGGCGTCAAGGCCAAGGCCATCAACTGCCCGGCCATCGACGGCATCCTCGAGGAAGCCGACGAGGTGAGCGGCGACGTCGGCGACAAGGAGGTTCTCGATGCCGCGCTGATCGCGTCCGCGCAGGCGGTCGAGCACTACGAGATCACACGCTACGGCACGCTGATCGCCTGGGCCAGGCAACTCGGCCGCAGCGACTGCGCCAATGTGCTGGCCAAGAACCTCAAGGAAGAGCAGGCCACCGACCGCAAGCTCACCGAGATTGCCGAGAACAGGATCAACCTGCTGGCGGCCTGATGGCTATGCAACGACAAGGCGCACGCCCGGAACCCAAGCGAGCCCCTGTCCGTTGCGACTGAGATCGCATCGCGCAGGAGTTCGCCATGGCACCGCGCCCCGCCTGGAAGGGCTATCTGAAACTGTCGCTGGTCACTTGCGGCATCGAGCTGACCAACGTCGTCACCCATGCCGAGAAGGTTTCGTTCCGCATCCTCAACCGCAAGACCGGCAATACCGTCAAGCGCATCTATGTCGACGCCGAGACCGGCAAGCCCCTGGAAGAAGGCGACGAGATCAAGGGCTACGAGGTCAGCGACGGCGACTTCGTCCATATCGAGGAAGACGAGATCGAGGCGGTTGAGATCGAGTCCTCGCACACGATGAGCCTCGACGGCTTCGTCGAGAAATCCTCGATCGAGCAGATCTATCTCGACACACCCTACTATGTCTCGCCGGCGGACAAGGTGTCGCAAGAGGCTTTTGCCGTCATCCGCGACGCGATGGCGGCGAAGAAGATGGCCGGCCTCGCCCGCATCGTGCTCTACCAACGCGAGCGCCCCGTGGTGATCGAGCCGCTCGGCAAGGGTATGGTGCTGACGACACTGCGCTACGACGATACGGTGCGCCAGCCAGGCACCGTGTTCGACGACATCGAGGCAACCAGGACGGATGACGAGATGATCGATCTCGCCGAGCACATCATCAACAGCAAGAAGACGAAGTTCGACCCTTCGAAGTTCGACGACCGTTACGGGGATGCGCTGCTCGAGCTGATCCGCGCCAAGAAGGCCGGCAAGAAGGCGCCCAAGGTCAAAGCGCCGGCGAAGCCGTCCAATGTCGTCAACCTGTTCGACGCGCTGAAGAAGAGCCTGAACGCAGAGGGCGGCGGCAAAGCCGGCAAATCTTCATCGAAGGTGCGGGCGAAGGCCTCCGCGGCTAAACGCAAATCCGCATAGGAGCACGTCGCCATGGCCGGCCTCGAGCAATATCACGCCAAGCGCGATTTCCGGAAAACCGCCGAACCGGCCGGCAAGGTCGGCCGGCACAAGAAAAGTGGGGCCGGCGGCATTTTCGTCGTCCAGAAGCACGCCGCCACGCGGCTCCACTATGATTTTCGGCTGGAGCACGATGGCGTGCTGTGGAGCTGGGCGGTGACGCGCGGCCCGAGCCTCGATCCGCATGAGAAGCGGTTGGCCGTGCATGTCGAGGACCACCCGATCGACTATGCCTCCTTCGAAGGCACCATTCCGAAGGGCGAATATGGCGGCGGCTCGGTCATCGTCTGGGATGACGGCAGATGGGTTCCGGAAGGCGATCCGGCCGAAGGCATGAAGAAAGGCCATATCGATTTCGAGCTCGAAGGCCACAAATTGCATGGCCGCTGGCATCTGGTCAGGCTGAAGCCCAGGCCTGGCGAAAAGCGCGACAACTGGCTGCTGATCAAGTCCGACGATGCCGCCGCCCGCCCTGGCGAGGACGTCCTCAAGGACGAGCCGCAATCGGTGAGGTCCGGCCTCACGATCGAGGAGGTCGGCCAAGGCAAGTCAGCCAAAGGCGAGAAGCCAAAGGTCTGGCATTCGAACAAGCCCGCTGCCGGCAAGGCCAAGGCCGGCCATGCCAAGCGCCTCGAATTCATCGAGCCGCAGCTCGCCACGCTGGAAAAGAACGCGCCTTCCGGTGATGACTGGCTGCATGAGGTGAAGTTCGACGGCTACCGCATGCAGGCGCAGATCGCCGGCAGCGACGTCAGGCTGCTGACGCGCGCCGGCCTCGACTGGACAAAGAAATTTGAAGGCCCGGTCACCGCCGCGCTCGCCGGTCTCAAATGCCGGGATGCCATCATCGACGGCGAGATCGTCGTGCTGGCCGACAGCGGCGTGTCGTCCTTCCCCCTGCTGCAGGCGGACCTTTCGGCCCGCCGCGCCGACCGCTTCATCTACTATGTCTTCGATCTGATGCGGCTCGACGGCGAGGATTTGCGCCGCGAGCCGCTGGTCGAGCGCAAGCAGGCGCTCGCCGAACTGCTCGGCGAGCAGCCGGAGGACTCGGCGCTGCGCTTCAGCGACCATTTTTCCGAACCCGGCAAGGTCATCCTGCAGCATGTCTGCCGCATGGGTCTCGAGGGCGTGGTGTCGAAACGCGCCGACGCGCCCTACCGCAGCGGGCGAGGGTTGACCTGGGTGAAGTCGAAATGCACGCTGCGCCAGGAATTCGTCATTGGCGGCTACCTGCCCTCGGACAAGACCGGACGCGGCCTGCGCTCCCTGCTGGTCGGCTACCATGAAGGCGGCAAGTTGCACTATGCCGGCCGCGTCGGCACCGGCTTTTCCGGCAAGGTAATGGCCGGTCTCAAGAAGAAGCTCGACGGCCTCGAGGCCAAGGAATCGCCATTCTCGATGGCCGTGCCGAAGGGTAAGGGCCTTACCTGGGTCAGGCCTGAACTTGTCGGCGAAGTGGAGTTCCGAAGCTGGACATCCGACCGTATAATCCGCCACGCCTCGTTCCAGGGGCTGCGCGAGGACAAGCCGGCGGAGGAAGTCATGCAGGAAAAGCCGAAGCAGGCCGACGGCAAGGCTGAAGCAAAGTCGGGTAGCGGCAAGACCGCGCCAAAACCCTCGGCCGGAACGGCGATGACCTCGATAAAACTCTCGCATCCCGACAAGCTGCTGTGGCCCGACGAGAAGGTCTCCAAACAGGATCTGCTCGACCATTACGCGCTGGTCTGGCCGCGCATGGAGGCGTTCGTCGTCGACCGGCCGCTGGCTCTCGTGCGGGCGCCGGATGGCATCCACGGGCAGCGCTTCTTCCAGAAACATGCCTCGCCCGGCATGAGCGACAAGATCGCCAGGATGAAGGATCCGACCGACGGCGAGGAGATCCTGTTCATCAGGGATTTCGACGGGCTTGCCGCGCTCGTCCAGTACGGTGTGGTCGAGGTCCATATCTGGGGCTCGACCGTCGACGAGCTGGAAAAGCCGGACCAGATCATTTTCGACCTCGATCCGGACGAAGGCGTCGACGTCAAACGCGTGCGCGAGGCGGCGCTCGACATCCATAAGCGGCTCGACGAGCTGTCGCTGCCGAACCTGGTCAAGACCTCCGGCGGCAAGGGCTATCACGTGCTGGTGCCGTTGAAGCCGTCGGCGGACTGGGACGAGGTCAAGGATTTTGCTCATGACTTCGCTCGGGCGCTGGAGCAGGCTTCGCCCGACCGCTACACGGCGACCCTGTCGAAGAAGGCGCGCACGGGCAAGATCTTCGTCGACTATCTGCGCAACGGCAGAGGCTCGACCACGGTCGCGCCCTACTCGTCGCGCGCCAAGAAGGGCGCGACGGTGTCGATGCCGGTGACCTGGCCGGAACTCGAAAAGGGCTTGGCTCCCAACGCTTTCCCGCTCGGCGACGCGACGACGCTGAGTGAGCTGAAGAAGGCCGACCCGTGGGCGGATTTCTTCAGGCTGGGCAAGGTGTTGAAGCGGGGTTGAAGATCGGCGGGCCAGCACCCCCCTCTGCCCTGCCGGGCATCTCCCCCTCAAGTGGGGAGATTAGCAGTTTCGCCGACGGCGCTCCCCTTGCAACGATGGAGATTGGCGAAAGCCAAGATGACGTTCAATCTCCCCCCTTGAGGGGGAGATGGCCGGCAGGCCAGAGGGGGGCGCTGTCCCGCCAGCATCCCGAAACTATCGCCGGCGACCTCAGCTGAGAAACACCCTCTCGAATTCCTGCCTGCCCTTCGGCGAGAACACCACGGCGCGGCTGTCCTTCTCGCGCCGCGCCCATTTCTCGGAGATGATCTTGTCGAGGATGGCGGCGCCCAGCGCGCCGGCGAGGTGCGATCGCCGCACGCTCCAGTCGAGGCAGGCGCGGCACACCGGCCGTCTGGCCTTGGTGTCGATCGCGATGTCGAGCGCGGCGAAATGCGAAATACCTGACGGTGAGAGCCTGATCTCGTTTTCCTCGCGCAGCAGCACTCGTCTGTCGACGAGACGGTCGAGCATCGCCACCGCCTGCTCGCCGGCGAGATGGTCGTAGCACACCCGCGCCACGCGCATGGCCGCATCGCGCGGGCCGGGCCGAACCCGCTTCGGGCCGACGGCTTCGGCAACGCCGATGATCGCTTCGATCATGCCCGCCACCTGCGGGCTGGCGAGGCCGTAATAGCGATGCCGGCCCTGGCTCGCGAGCGTCAGCAGCCCGCCATCCATCAGCTTCGACAGATGCGAGGACGCAGTGGGCAGCGAGACGCCGGCTTCCAGCGCAAGTTCCGATGCGGTCAGCGCCGTGCCGCCCATCAGCGCGTTGAGCATGTTGGCGCGGGCCGGGTCGCCGACCAGGCTGGCGATGCGGGCAATGTCTGGTCCTTCACGCATAGTTCGATCCTTATCGAAGCATTCCCGCGAGGGGAGCACTATTCTCGAGCCAGCTCAAGCCGCCAGGCAAACGCTCCTGACAGGAGAATGCCTAGCACGCCGACGCCAGCGATGTTTCGACCACGATCGAACCATCGCCGCCGTGAAGCCAACCGACGAGGAGACCGCCATGACCATCACCTGCTTCATCCGCTACGAGATCGATCCGTTCGGCAAGGCGGCCTTCGAGCAATATGCGCGCGCCTGGGGCCAGGCCATCCCGCGCTGCGGCGCCGACCTGATCGGCTATTTCGCGCCGCATGAGGGCTCGGCCACCACAGCCTACGCCGCTTACAGCATCGAGAACCTCGCAGCTTACGAGGCCTATCGCGCGCGGCTTGCCGCCGACCCCGCCGGCAAGGCAAACTACGACTTCGCACGGCGCGAGAAGTTCATCCTCAAGGAAGACCGGATCTTCCTGAAACTGGTGTCGGGCCCGCACGGGCCGAGGCAGATGTTTCACACCGATGTAATCGTGAAGGAAGGGATAGAGGCATGATCGCTGTCATCTTCGAAGTAGAGCCGGCGGAAGGCAAGCGCGATGCCTATCTCGGCATCGCCGCGGAGCTCAGACCGCTGCTTGAGAGCATCGACGGCTTCATCTCGGTCGAGCGCTTCCAGAGCCTGACCGATCCGAAGCGCTTGCTCTCGCTGTCGTTCTGGCGCGACGAGGAAGCGGTGAAGGCCTGGCGCAACACCGAGGAGCATCGGCAGGCGCAGAAAGCGGGACGCGGCGGAATCTTTGCCGGCTATCGTCTGCGCATCGCCCATGTCGTGCGTGATTATGGGCTGACCGAAAGGGCCGAGGCGCCGCAGGATTGTCGCGCCGTGAATGGATGAAGCTCCCCCTTCTCCCCTTGTGGGAGAAGGTGTCGCCGAAGGCGACGGATGAGGGGTGTTCCAGGGAACGCCAACGTCTCACTCCGCTGGAGCACCCCTCATCCGTCTCGGCGCTAACGCGCCGATCCACCTTCTCCCCCAGGGGGCTAGCGTGCGCACACATTTGCTTCGTGCTGTGGTCAAGCGTGAAGAGGCGCCGTCGGAAAATGGCTTGAAGCGGTTGAATTGTATGTGATTCTGTAGCCGCCATTGTTGATTCTGGAGGTTTTG
>NZ_RZSL01000225.1:0-9069 GCF_003997355.1 Mesorhizobium sp. M1E.F.Ca.ET.041.01.1.1
CGGCGCTCAGGTCGCCGCTGTTGTCGTCATCGATGAAGATCGTCACCGGATCATGCGACCAGGCGGTGTCGTCCCCGCTCTTGCCGTCGCCGGTCAGGTCCTCGTACTTGGTGCCGGAGATCGAGAAGGCGACGAAGTTGGTGAAGTCGTTGCCGCTGTCGGTGCCGCCGCTGCCGGGGTTGTCGATGGTCTGCACCAAGACGCCGGTCTGCTCGGAGCCGCCGGGCACAACCTCGTAGATGTTCTTGCCGACATCGGCCAGCGTCAGCCCGCCGATCGACCAGTTGCCGGAAGCATCGGTCGTCGTCGTGCGGTCGCCGGCGCTCAGGTCGCCGCTGTTGTCGTCATCGATGAAGATCGTCACCGGATCATGCGACCAGGCGGTGTCGTCCCCGCTCTTGCCGTCGCCGGTCAGGTCCTCGTACTTGGTGCCGGAGATCGAGAACTTCTCGAAGTTGACGAAGTCCTGGTTGGTCAGGTTCTGGCCGGAGGTGAGGTTGTTCTGGTCGATCTGCACCGGGCTGACATTCGTCCAGCCTGACTGGCTCTCTTCCTTGATCAGGTAGTCGCCGGGCAACAGCCCGGTGAACTGGTAGAAGCCGCTGCCGTCCGTGGTCGTCTGCGCCACCTGCTCGCCAGCATCGGCGGTGTTGTTGTGGTTGGCGTCATTGTAGAGCGTGATCGTCCATCCGCTCACCGCGGTTTCGTCGCCGGTCGTCGCCAGGCTGCCGTCGGCATCCTCATACTTGTGGCCCGAGATCGAGCCGAGCTGGAAATTGCCGAAGTCGTTGTTGTGGCTCTCCTCGCCCGCCGCCAAGGTGACGGTGTACTCGCCCTGCGCGTTATTCGGCGCATCCTGCGACCATCCTGCCTGCTGCACCTCTCGGATCGTGTAGGTGCCGGGCGTGACAGTGAAGTGATAGTACCCGTTTGCGTCGGTGACCGTAGACGGCTCGCCCAGATCCAAGGAGTTGTTGCCGTTGATGTCGAGATAGATCGTCCAGCCGCTGAGAGCCGGCTCACCGGCCTGCCAGACGTGGTCGGCGTTCAGGTCGTTGAATTTGTGGCCGTCGATCACCTGGCCGATCTGCCGGTTCCATTCCTCGAAGCCGGAATCGGCCGTCCAGGTGCTCTGTGCTGTTTCCCCAGGTCCTTGATAAGTACCGGTCTGGTAGCCGAACCCGGAATAGAGATAGATATAGGGCTTGGTCGGATCGAAATTGCTGATGGGAACCAGCAACGACATATCGGTGGTGTTGCCACTGCCCGGCTGAAGCTCGCCGTTCAGCCCGACGAACTTGTCGCCGCCGGCATCCAGATTGTAGATCAGCGAAGCGTTATCCCCCGCCGGGAAGGCGCCGGTGCCCTGGCTCGGGGTCGCTCCGGGTGCGTAATCATGCAAATCGCCTGCAGAGGCCTGCCAGATCTGGAGCGAATCCAGGGAAAGGTTTTGGGACGTGGCGACGTTGGACTCGTTGATGTCGAGATCAAATCGATAGTAGCCGACGCCATTTATGAATTGAATCGGAATGTCGGCAATGTTCACTGAATGAACGTACTGACTACCGCCCTTGGAGGTATTATCAAGAATAAAAGCGTTAAAGTCGGTATTATACCCCTGCTCCGACGTGTTGTTACCTGAAGCCGAAATTCGGACGAAAGGATCAAGCAAACCTGTTCCTGCGCCGGTCACGACATCCGAGGACGAAAAGAGGGCGCCGTTGATGGTTACGGTGGTTTTGAAGGTCAGATCGTAGGTAGGCGCGTTCACCGCATCGGTGAAGTTTACGGTCGCGACCCGGCCGTCTGCCTGGTCTGTCGCCGTGAGCGTGAATGCCTGGTTTGCCGCGTCGGCATTGACGTACCACGAGGTCTGGATCGTGCCGTTGACGACGCCATCCAGATCACCGGCGCCGCCATCGGTGACGACCCAGGGCGTACCGGTTGCGGTGAGATCGTAGGTGAGCACATCATCCGCGGTGCCGAGGATCCCGTCGGCGCCCGCGCTGTGGTGGGCAACCAAAAACGTGAGCGAGCCGCCATCCTCGACGTCGGTGGCCGTGATCCCCACCGTCTCGCCGGGCGCGTAGTCCGCATCGGCCTGGTCGACCGCGACCGCAAGCGGCGGCACGGCGTCGGAGGAAGTCGGATCGGTGCTTCCGGTCACGGTGGAATCGGGTGTTGCGAGCGGATCGTTGGTCAGATTGTCGCTGATATCGCTAGACGCCATAACATTTCCCCTAGCTTTCGGATTCGGTTACTTATCGTGGCTGCTGTTCTTTCGTGGCTTCTGTTTTCATTTTCCCGCCTGGGCGGGCTTACTCTCTAAAGGCTCGGGTGATCTGGTCCTGCAACGGCTTCACCAGGTAGGACATCACCGAACGGTCTCCGGTCTTGATGAAGGATTCCACCGGCATGCCGGGTACCAGCTTGACCTCGCCGAGGCGCGCGACCTCGGCGGCGGTCGTCTTGATGCGCACGGTGTAATAGCTGACGCCGGTGCGCTGATCGGTGGTAATGTCGGGCGAGATTCTCTCCACCACGCCTTCGATCTGCGGTGTCGTGCGCTGGTTGAATGCGGAAAAACGCAGCGATGCCGACTGGCCGCCCCATAGCTGGTCGATATCGCTGGGCGCGATCTTGGCCTCCACCGCAAGGCTGTCATTGTCCGGCACGACCTGCATGATCGTCTGGCCGGGCTGGATCACGCCGCCGATGGTGTAGGCGAGCGACTGCTGCACGACGCCGTCCTGCGGCGCGCGAATGTCGACCCGCTTCAACTGATCCTCCGCGGCGACCTTGCGCTCGAAGAGTTCGCCCGTCTTGCCGTCGATGTCGCGCAGGTCGCGGTTGACTTCCGTGCTGAGGTCGAGGTCGATCTGGATGATCTGCAGCTTGATCTCGGCGATGCGCCCCTGCGCCTGCGCCAGCGCGGCGACGAGCTGGCCGCGCTCGCCATCCAGGCGCGTCGCCTCGCGCTCGGTCGAGGTCAGGCGATCGATGGAGATGAGCTTCTTGCCCCAGAGCACGCGCACGGAAGCGAGCTCCTTTTGCACGAGTTCGATCTCCTTGCTCTTGGCTTCCATCTGCGCGGTGTCGCCGGCGATCTCCTTCTCGAGCTGGACGATGCGTTCGCCGAGCTGGCCCTTCTGGCCGGCGCGGGACGTGCGCCGCGTCTCGAAATGCTGCTTCTCGCCGGAGATCGCCTCGGCGACATCGGGATCGGCCGAACGAGCAAGGAGGTCGGCAGGAAAAGTGATGCTGTCAGCGCCCCGGCGCTCGGCATCGAGCCGCGCCTTGCGCGCCGTCAACTGATCGAGCGCCTTGCTCACCACCGCTAGATTGGCAGCCGGCACGGTGCGGTCGAGACGCAGCAAAAGGTCGCCGACTTTCACGAGGTCGCCATCGCGGGCATCGATCTCGGCAACGATGCCGCCGGTCGAATGCTGCACGTTCTTGACGTGGGAGTCGACGACGAGCGTGCCGGGGGCGATGACCGCGCCGGCGATCTCGGTGACCGAGGCCCAGCCGCCGACGCCTCCGGCAAGCAGGAGCACGGCTCCAAGCCCAAGCCGTGTGTAGAAGCGGATCGATGCATGGGAGGTGCCCGGCGCAGCCACGCTAGTTCCCTCCCTCGGTTCCATTGGCGGCAGCCTGCGGAGTGCCTTCCGCGGCCGCCCGCGGCGGCGGATTGGCCGTGGGCACCGCCCGCAGCATGGGGAACATCTTGGCGAAAACCTTGTCCTTCGGCCCAAACTCGTGGATGCGGCCGTGGCTCATCGCCAGGACGAAATCGACGGCTGCCAGCACGTTCGGACGATGAGCGACGATCACAACCACGCCGCCGCGTTCGCGAACGCCGAGCATCGCCCGCACCAATGCCTGCTCGCCATCCATGTCCAGGTTGGAGTTCGGCTCGTCGAGCACCACGAGAAACGGATCGCGGTAGAGGGCGCGGGCCAGGGCAATGCGCTGGCGCTGGCCGGCCGAAAGAGCCTCGCCATGCTCGCCGATCTCGGTCTCGTAGCCCTGGCGGAAGCCCACGATCAGGTCGTGCGCGCCAGCCGCCTTGGCCGCGGCGATGATTGCGGCGGGGTCGGCGTCCGTCTCGAAGCGGGCGATGTTGTCGGCGACGGTGCCGGCGAACAGCTCCACGTCCTGCGGCAGGTAGCCGATATGGCGGCCGCGCTCCGCCTGCGACCACTGATCGAGATCGGCGCCGTCCAGCTTTATCCGGCCGACCACAGGCAACCAGGCCCCGACGAGCGCACGCACCAGAGTGGACTTTCCCGACCCGCTCGGGCCGATGATGCCGAGCGCGTGGCCAGCCTCCATGGCGAAGCTGGCATCCTGGACCAGCAGCCGCTGCGACCCCGGAGCCATGATCGCAACATTGTGCATCATGACGTTGGCGCTCGGCGCCGGCAGCAGCATGGGTTCGGCCTCGGCGGGCAAGGCCGCCAGCACTTTGGTCAGCCGTTGCCAGCCCTGGCGCGCGCCCGCGAAGCCCTTCCAGTTGGCGATCGCAAGATCGACCGGCGCCAGCGCGCGGCCGCTGAGGATGGAAGCGGCGATGATGACGCCCGCCGTCGCCTGCTGTTCGATAACCAGCCAGGCGCCGATGCCGAGCATGGAGGACTGCAGCAGCATGCGCAGTATTCTCGATACCGCGCCGATGCCGCCGGCGACGTCGCTTACCTTGCGCTGGTCGGCAATGTAATCGAGGTTCGCATCTTCCCAGCGTGCGGCAAGCCCGCCGGCCATGCCCATGGCGGCGACGACTTCCGCATTGCGACTGCCGGCGGCGACCAACCCACCGCGCCGGTTCCCGCTCAAGGTTGCAGCCGATACCGGCTTTCGCGTCAGCCGCTCGGCAAGCATGGTCAGAGTGACCAGCACGATCGCACCGAACAGCGCCGTAAGGCCAAGCACCCAGTGGAACATGAAGATGATGATCAGGTAGAGCGGCAGCCACGGCAGGTCGAAAAGCGCCGTCGGCCCCATACCGGACAGGAAGCCGCGCACGCTGTCGAGATCGCGCATCGGCTGCAGGCTGTCGTGCTCGCGCCCGGCCTTCAGCGGCAACCTCAGCACCGACGTATAAACGCGCTGACCAAGCGCCTCGTCGAGGGCGCCGCCAATGCGCACCAGCACGCGCCCGCGCACGAAATCGAGAACGCCCTGCCCGCAATAGAGGATGACGAGCGATATCGAAATGCCCGCGAGTGTCGGCAGGCTGCGGCTCGGCAGCACGCGATCATAGATCTCGAGCATGTAGAGCGAGCCTGCAAGCATCAGCACGTTGAGCATGCCGCTGAACAACCCGACCGCAAGAAAGGCCGACCGGCAGTTGGCAAGTGCCGCGGCCAGCTCGGAGCGAGCGGCGTTGGCCACCTGCCCGGTCGGCTTCACCGACGGCTTGCTCCGCGCCGCCGCGGGCCGACGGCGCGCGTCGCCGACGGCATTTTGCGCCGCGTCGCCGCGCGCGCGAAACATCACCAGGCTACCGGCACCCGCCATCGCCACCGCGACGAGCATCGAGCCCATCGATGCATGCCGGCCTGAGCCGAAGAGAAAAAAGCCGGCGACGCATGCGACGAGGGCCAGGCCGAAAAGCCTGATCTTCGCCTGCGCCGAACCAAGCGTTGTCTTGCCCACCAACCCGAGCGACGCCTTACTGAACCCCACGACTTGCCTCTCCCCATCAGGGACATGTCAGCCGCGCTCATCGGCGCATTGACCGCGCAAGGCGGCTGACTGGCCATGGCAAATAGCGCCGAGATTCAGCGCTCAAGTTCGAGAGGGAGGAGGATCGGCGTAGCGTCTGGCAACCCGCGGCGGCGGCCGGCGAACAGCAAAACGCGACATCGCCTCACGACGACTGGCGGCTCGATGGTGATGCGGCGGCCGAAAAGCCGCACGGTTTCCCACCCCCTGTAGCGCCGTAACTCGTTGTTGCCGGTCGGGAGATTGTTTACGCTACTATATTAGAACATTATTAACTCTATCTGAGCGTGCGTCAACGGGCAATTCGACGAAGAATTGGCCAGGTGGGGTTGAAGTATATGGGAGTATAACGCCGAGGGAAGCGAAGCGTCTCAATCCGCTTCCGCCGCGCTTGACCCGCCCCTACTTCTGGCGGAACGCGGTGTGCAGGGACGCCGTCAGCGGGCCTAGTATGTAGTCCAGCGCGGTGCGCTCCTCCGTCACGATCATGACGGATGCCGGCATGCCGGGGTAGAGCTGGATCTGGGGCGCGGCGGCGAGTTCCTGCGCGTCGACCGCTATGTCGGCGACATAATAGGGAAAGCCTGTCTTGGCATCGGTGACGCGGTCCGCCGAGATATGGGTCACGCGGCCGTGGATGACCGGCGTGGTGCGCTGCTTGTATGAGGTGAAGCGGACCTCGGCGGTCATGTCGGCACGCAGGCTGGATATGTCCTCGACGCGGACCTGCGCCTGAACGATCAGCGAATTCCTGGTCGGCACGATGTCGAGGATCGTCTGGCCGGGGGCGACGATCGCGCCAGTCGAGAAAACAGTGAGGTCCATTACCTGGCCGTCATAGGGCGCGCGCACCTCGGCGCGGTCCACGGTGGTCTGCGCGGCGAACATCTTCGGCACCAGGTCGGCGAGGTTCGACTGCGTCTCGATCAGCATGGCAGAGAGTTTTGCGCGGCGCTCGTTGGTGAGCTGCGCAATCTGGCTTTCGAGCTCGGCCTTGCTCTGCCGGTTTCCCGCGATCTCGCCGAGCGCCTGGTCGATCAGGCCCTGCAGGTCGGAGGCAGAGCGATCGAGCTCCAGGATGCGAGGCTTCGTCGTCAGCCCGGCCTTCAGCAATTTGTTGAGGCCGGCCTTCTCGTCCAGGGTGGACTTGAGCTGCGCGCGAAAGGATTCCACGCGCGCCTGCTTGCCATCGATCTGCTCGTCGAGCTCGGCGATCCGCTTCTGCAGGATCTGCCTGGCGCCCGCCATCTGCGCGCGCTGGCTTTCGAGGTCGGCGATCTGGTTGGCCATCGCGTCCTGCAGATAGGCCTGGTGCTCGGCGGTGATGTCCTTCGGGAAGGCCACCGCCTCGTGCCCGTCGAGCTCGGCGCGGATGCGGGCATCGGTGGCGCGCAGCAGCGCATATTGCTGGGAATAGAGGTTGAATTCGGAACGGGCGCGGGTGTCGTCCAGCACCACCAGCACATCGCCTGCCGCGACGATGTCGCCGTCCTTGACCCGGATTTCCTTCACCGTGCCGCCATCGAAATGCTGGACGCTCTTGCGGTTGCCCTCGACCTTCACCACCGCATCGGCAAGCACCGCGCCGTTGAGCGGCGCGACCGCCGCCCAGCCGCCGAACACGCCGAAGAAGGCAACGATGATGAGCACACCGACCCAGACCGGCCCGCGGATCGAATCCGCGTTGGCGCCTGCTTCGTCGGCGCCCGAGAGGCTGCGATAGGTCGCTGCGATGTCGGTCATTGGGTCGCCACCGCGATCGGCGCCGCGCGCTGATTGAGCAGAGCCACGATCTCGTTCTTCATGCCGAAGGCTTCGACGGCGCCATCCCGCAGAAGCAGGATCTTGTCGACATTTGCCAAGGTCGAGGGCCGGTGCGAAACGATGATCACCGTGCTGCCGCGGCGCTTGAGCTCCAGCGCGCATTCGGCAAGCGCGCGGTCGCCGTCGGAGTCGAGATTGGAGCTCGGCTCGTCGAGCACGATGAGGTTCGGCATGCCGAACACGGCGCGGGCAAGCGCGATGCGCTGACGGTAACCGCCGGACAGCACCGCCCCGCCCTCGCCGATCTGCGTCTCATAGCCTTGCGGCAGGCGAATGATCATCTCATGCACGCCGGCGAGCCGGGCGGCCTCGATCACCTCGCGGTCGACATCGGTCTTGAAGCGGCCGATGTTGGCGGCGACCGTGTCGGAAAACAGCTCAATGTCCTGCGGCAGGTAGCCGATATGGTCGCCGAGCGCCTCCCTGCCCCATTGCGTCATGTCGGCGCCATCCAGCCTGACCGTGCCGCGGCTCGGCTGCATGATGCCCGCGAGGTGACGGGCAAGCGTCGACTTGCCAGCGCCGGAAGGGCCGACGATGCCGAGCGCCTCGCCAGCTTCCAACCGGAACGAGACATCGCGCAGCAGCACCTTCTGCGCCGCGGGGATAGCGAAGCTGAGCTGCTCGACGGCGATCTTGCCCGTGGGTTTCGGCAGATTGAACGACCGTTCGCTCCGCGCGCCGCCGTCCAGCAGCTTCTCGACCCTGTCGAGGGCGGCCCGCGCCAGGATCAGGCTGCGCCAGAGGCCGACGATCTGCTCGACCGGCTGCAGCCCCCTGCCCAGCAGCAGGCTCGCCGCGAACATCGAGCCGCCGGTGATCTGCCGCTCGATGACCAGATAGGCGCCGACGCCGAGGATCAGCGACTGCATGGTGAGGCGCAGGAAGCGTATCAGACCGGACATCAGCGCTGCCCGGTCGCTGGCCTGCCCCTGCTGCCGCAGCGCCAGGCCGCGGTCGCGACCCCAGCGGCGCACGAGCCCGTCGATCATACCCATGGCGCGAATGACTTCCGCGTTCCTGAGGCTCATTTCGGTGAAATTGTAATTGACGGTGGCAAGGTCGTTGGCCTGCTTGAGCGGCGCCCTCACCATGTATTCGTTGAGCACCGCCATGGCGATCAAGAGCAGCGAGGAGCCCAGCGCGAAGAAGCCGAGCCAGGGATGCAGGAGGAAGATGATGCCGATATAGATCGGCGACCACGGCAGGTCGAACAGTGCATGGATGCCGCTGCCGGTGATCACCTGCCGGAACGTGTCGAAATCGCGGATCGGCTGGCTTTGCGCGGCGCCCTGCGATGGCGTCTCGACCGATGCGGCCAGGATCTTGGCCGAAAGCAGCCGGTCGAGCCGGGCGCTGGCGCGTGTCAGGATCGCGGCCCGCACGAGGTCGAGGCCGGCAAGCGCCAGGAAGGCCGCAAGCAGCACCAGGGTCAGCATCACCAAAGTGGTCTCGCTGCCACTGGTGACCACCCGGTCGTAGACCTGCAGCATGTAGAGCGGGGATGCGAGGTAAAGC
>NZ_RZSL01000226.1:0-9049 GCF_003997355.1 Mesorhizobium sp. M1E.F.Ca.ET.041.01.1.1
GTCTTCGTCGCCGTTGTCGGCCCGAGCGGCGCCGGCAAGGACACGGTGATCGGCTTCGCCAAGGCGCGCTTTGCCGGCGAGACGCGGCTGGAATTCGTGCGTCGCGTCATCACCCGGCCGAGCGATTCCGCGAGCGAGGACCACGACACGCTGGCCGACGCCGCCTTCGCCGAGGCGGAGGCCGATGGCGCCTTTGCCATCTGCTGGGACGCGCATGGCCTGCGCTATGGCTTGCCGGCCGATGTCGACTGGGCCGTCGCCAACGGCCATGTGGCCGTGGCCAATGTATCGCGCGCGATCATCCCGGCGCTGCGCGAGCGCTACGCCAATCTGGCGGTGGTCGAGATCACCGCCACGCCCGAAATCCTCGCCGAGCGGCTGGCGGCGCGCGGCCGCGAATCGCGCGGCGAGGTGCTGGCCCGCCTGGCGCGCAGCACGAGCATGACGCTGTCCGGTCCGGACGTCACCTCGATCGACAACAGCGGCGCCAGGGAAATTGCCGGCGAGCGCTTCGCCGAGGTGCTGCGCAAGGCGATGGCGTTCTCGGACCTGTCGGATCAGATCTAGCGCCTTTTCCTTCTCCCCTTGTGGGAGAAGGTGGCCGCGAAGCGGCCGGATGAGGGGTGCTGGACGGAGTGAGGCGTGGAAGATCAAAGGGTTTGAAACGCCCCCGAGGCAGCGATCCTTCCAACACCCCTCATCCGTCTCGGCGCTTCGCGCCGATCCACCTTCTCCCACAAGGGGAGAAGGGGGAGGCTCTGCTACTCCGCCGGCGCGCTGGCAATGTTCCTGCGCGTCGCTTCCATCATCCGGCGCCGGGCGCGGAATACGCCCCATTGCTGATCGACCAGCACGCCGATCAGGATGACGCCGCCCATCACCGCGAAGTTTAGCGAGGAGGGGATGCCGAGCAGGTTGACCAGATTCTGCAGTTCCTGCAGCAGCACGGTGCCCAGGATCACGCCGACCAGAGAGCCTTCGCCGCCGCGCAGCGAGAAGCCGCCGAGCACCGCCGCGGCGATCGCGTAGAGCTCGTAGAACTGGCCGTGGCTGGCCGGCGAGATCGAGCGCGTATACATGGCGAAATAGATCGCCGACAGCGCCGTCAGCACGCCGCAGATGACATAGGCGGCGATGACGACGCGCCCGGTGCGGATACCCGAATATTTCGCCGCTTCCTCGTTCTTGCCGATGGCGTAGAGGTAGCGCCCGAACACCGAGCGGTGCAGCACTACCCACATGACGATGGCGATGACGATCAGCGCCGTGAAGCTGTTCGGCACGCCGTAAGAGCGCCCGGCCGTGAGGAACTCGAGATCCGGGAAGTTCTGGCCGAAGGCGAAACCCGCCGTGCCGTCGGCGGTGTAGAACCGGGCGACGCCGCGATAGATCAAGAGGCCGCAGAGCGTCACCACGAAGGGCTGCATCTTGAGCCTGGTGATCAGCCAGCCATGCACGAAGCCGATGATGGCGCCGAGCGCGATGATCAGCGCGAAGGCCAGCGGCCAGTCCATCTCGCGCACGGCGATGAAGTCGATGAACAGCGTGCCGAGCAGCGCGACCAGCGAACCGACCGAGAGCTCGATGCCGCCGGTGATGATGACGAAGGCCTGGCCGATGGAGAGGATGCCGAACAGCCCGATCAGGTTGGAGGTGTTGGCGAGGTTGATCGGCAAAAGGAAACGCGGATTGATGGCAGTCACCACCGCGCCGACCACCAGGATCAGGACCAGCAGGCCGAGATCTTTCTTGCTCATTGCGCTCCTCCCGCAGCTTGCACCAGCTTGGGCTTTTTGCCCACCGCCAGCAGAAGCACGTTTTCCTGGCTGAAATCGTCCCGGTCGAGAATGCCGGAGATCTGTCCCTCATGCATGACGGCGATACGGTCCGAAACGCCGATCACCTCTTCCATGTCGCTGGAGATCATCAGCACCGCGACGCCGGCATCGGCGAGCGAGCGCATCAGTCCGTAGATCTCGGCCTTGGCGCCGATATCGATGCCGCGAGTCGGCTCGTCGAGGATCATCACCTTGGGGTTCATCGCCAGCCATTTGGCCAGAACCACCTTCTGCTGGTTGCCGCCCGAAAGCGTGCCGGTGCGGGTGAGCACCGACGGCGCCTTGATGCCGAGGTCCTTCTTCTGCTTTTCGGCGGTTGCGAGCTCGGCGCTGGTCGAGACCAGCGAGCGCTTCGCATGGGCAGGCAGGTTGGGCAGCGAGATGTTCTGCGCGATCGAGAGGTCGAGCAGGATGCCGGTAAGCTTGCGGTCTTCCGGCACCAGGAAGATGCCGTTCGCCACCGCGTCGGCGGCCGATCCGACATCGAGCGCCTTGCCGTCCAGCGCGACGCTGCCGCCGAGCCGCTCGTCGACGCCGAACAGGACGCGCGCGAGCTCCGTGCGGCCGGAGCCCACCAGCCCGGCGAGGCCGAGGATCTCGCCGCGCCTGATTTCGAGATCGACCGGGTGATCCGGATAGGCTGGGGTGCGCACCGCGCTGGCCGAGAGCGCCACGCCGCCCGGAGCGCGCCCCGCTTCGGCGGCCTTCTCGCGCTCCTTCAGCATGCGGCCGATCATCAGCTTGACCATCTGGTCGTGGTTGATATCGCTCTTCGGCAGCGTGCCGGCAAGCATGCCGTCGCGCAGCACCACGACGCGATCGGCGACACGCTCGACCTCGTGCAGGCGGTGCGAGATGAAGATGACGCTGATGCCTTCCGCCCGCAGCCCCTTGATCACGTCGAGCAGCTTTTCGGTTTCGGCGATCGGCAGGCTGGAGGTCGGCTCGTCGAGGATCACCAGCCGCGCCTTGATCGACAGCGCCTTGGCGATCTCGACCATCTGCTGCTGCGCCAGCGACAGCGAGGCGACCGGCGCGTCGGCCGAGAAATTGGCGCCGACGCGCTTCAACAGCGGCGCCACCATCTCGCGCAACCTGGCGCGGTCGACCAGCCTCAGCGGCCCGGCCTTCAACGGCTCGCGGCCGAAGAAGACGTTGGCGGCGACGTCGAGATTTTCGAAGAGGTTGAGCTCCTGGTGCACGAAGGCGATGCCGGAGCCGATGCTGGCTTCCACGGTCAGCCCGTCATGCGCGACGCCGTCGACCGTGACGGTGCCGCTGTCCGGCCGCGTCACGCCGCCGAGGATCTTCATCAGCGTCGATTTGCCGGCGCCGTTCTCGCCGACCAGGCCGATCACCTCGCCCGGCTTGACCTCCATGGAGAACCCGTCCAGCGCCACGACGCCGGGATAGGTCTTGCGCACGGCCTCGAGGCTCAGGAACGGAGCGGACTGGACGATGGATGGGTCGGAATAGTTCATCGCGCCATGGTTCATCGCGCCACAATTCATGACGCATCTCAGCAGCCGGTGGGCTACAGACTGACGGGCCTCGCGAGGCCCGTCAATACGGACGCCGGCTCAAGGCGAACCTTGAGCCGGCGCAACGGTTCATCGATTAGTTGCCCGCCATCGCCTTCAGATTGGCGGCGTAGGCGTCGACATCGTCCTTGCCGATGATCTTGGTCGGCACGATGATCAGGCCGTTCTGCGGAATGCCCGACTTGTCGCCCTTGAGGTAGGAAGCCATCAGCTTCATGCCCTGATAGGCCCATTCGAAGGGCTGCTGCACGACGGTCGCTGCAACCGTGCCTTCCTTGACGCCGCCCAGCGTGATCGGATCGTCGTCGAAGCCGACGACGGTGATCTGGCCGAGCTTGCCGGCGTCGCGCAGCGCTTCATAGATGCGCGGCGTGTTGTAGGAATAGAAGCCGACCATGCAGGTGATGTCGGGGCTGGCGACCAGCGCGTCCTCGACATTCTTCTTGGCGCGCGCCTGGTCGATGTCGTCGCCGCGCACGTCGACCAGCTCGATCTTGCTGCCGGCGAGCCCGTCCTTCATGCCCTGGATGCGCTCCTTGGCGTTGTCGGCGCCGAGCAGGCCGACGAAGCCCAGGCACTTGCCGCCGTCCGGCATCGCCTTCTTGGCGATCTCGGCCGCCTGCTTGCCGGCATCGACGTTGGACGAGCCGATATAGGCGACGCGCTTGGTCTGCGGGGCGTCCGAGTCGGTGGTGAACAGCGCCGTCTCGGACGCGATCTTGTTCAGCCCGTCGGTCGAGGTCTTGGGATCGACGGCGGAGACCATGATGCCCTTCACGCCGGCCGTCACCAGATCGTCCATCAGGCGTTGCTGGATGGCGACCGAAGACTGCTCCGGATATTTGAGCTCGAGAGTGTAGTCGGGCAATTCGCCCTGCGCCTTCTTCACGCCGGCTTCCGCCGCCTTCCAGAAGTCTGACGCGCCGTTGACGACGAAGGCCAGCGTCGGCTTGTCGTCGGCGCGCGCGGTCGCGCTCGCAGACAGTCCGAGAGCCAAGGCCGCCGCGGCGACGGATGCGTTACGGATCATGGATTTCATGGTTCAACCTCCCTTTTTGAAACTCATCCCTGATGTGTCGGCTGCGGCCTGGACGCCCTCCTCCTCAAGGGGCTTGCCCAAGGTCTGGCAACTTAAGAACGGCGCCAATCCAACCGCGACCAAGACACTAGACACTCATTTGGCGTTCGTAAATAGTCCGATTTGTCTGACATTTTCGTGAGAGCGAGGCAGCCCTCCTTAGGCGGCTTGCCGGCCAGTCGACACGCGTTCCTCCCACTGCCGCCACCGGCCGGAAGCCCCGGTTCGGTCGCGGCGAGTTGACAGTAAAACGCTTACGGCTATTAGTAAAGAGTATTAGTTATGAAGCTGGCATGGCGTATCCGCGGCGGCGACGGCCATATCCAGCCACGCAAGCGGGATGAGGATGGTGGCGGCAGGAAGGCACCTCGCTGAGGCGGGAATCACCGGCAATTCTCCGGTTTCACGGGATCGGTCATCTGTTTTTCGTTGACAGACGGAGCGGCTGGCAAGGAAGATGTCATCCTTGATAATAGTTATAAATTTGGCGCTTCCGCGCCGCACTTGACCACCTTGCCGTTGCCGGCGGGGTTTGGGAAACGACCATGAGCGAAACGACGGAACTGCGCGATCCCCCGGACACGTCCAGGCGACGCAACGCCAAGCCCAAGGGCCGCGTCACCATGACCGACATCGCGCGAGCCGCCGGCTGCTCGCAAGCGACGGTTTCCTTCGTGCTCAATAATTCGCCGGGCATCCGGCTGTCGCAGCAGACGCGCGACCGGGTGGTCGAGGCAGCGAGAGCGCTCGGCTATTCGCCGCCGGTCTTTTCGGCGCTCCGCCCGGCGGTGACGCCGTTCGAAGGGCTGGACGGCGTCATCGGTTTTGCCGTCGACCAACTCGCCACCAGCCCGGAGGCGGTGGTCGCCATCGAGGGCGCGCGCCAGGCTTCGTGGAACGCCGGCAACGTGCTCCTGGTCGCGCAGACCATGGGCGACGCCGTCATGGAGCCGAGGGCTATCCAGGCGCTGACGAGGCGCGGCATCTCGGCGCTGATCTACATGACCATCTTCACCCGCGAGATCGCCGCGCCCGATTTCCTCTACAGCCTCGACATTCCGGTCATCCTGCTCAACTGTTACACCGCCGACTATGCCTTCCCGGCGGTGGTACCCTCCGAGATCGCCGGCGGCCAGAGCTCCACCCGTCACCTGATCGGCCACGGCCACCGCCGCATCGCCACCATCACCGGCGAGCCCTGGATGCAGGCGGCGCAGGACCGGCTGAAAGGCTATCGCCGCGCTTTAGCCACCGCCGACATCCCCTTCGATCCGGAACTGGTGGTCGAGGGCGACTGGTCGGCCAGCGCCGGTTATGCGGCGACCGTCAAGTTACTCGCGCTCAAAGAGCGCCCGACCGCCATCTTCTGCCAGAACGACCGCACGGCGATCGGCTGTTACGAGGCACTGAAGGAAGCCGGCCTGCACATCCCGCAGGACATTTCCGTGGTCGGCTATGACGACGAGGAGATCGCCCGCCACCTTTTCCCGCCGCTGACCACATCGATCCTGCCGCATCTGGCCATGGGCCAATGGGCGATCGAGCAGCTCGAGACGCCGCCGACGCCCGGCCGCGGCCGCTACCCGATCACCAAGCTGGAATGCCCGTTGGTGGAACGTGAAAGCGTTGCGACCGTGAATTCGCCCACATAACCGCCTTCGCCTGCCCCGCTATCCTTGCCGCGACAATTGCCTCGCGCCTTGGCAGCAATTGCGTCGAGGTTTAGCGTGGGCTGATATGGGAGGTCCCGATGGCGTCTAGCTTTACCGTTCACGCAGCGTCCGGCTATGAGCAGCTCATGGGGCGCTGGAGCCGAAAACTTGCGCCGCTGTTCATCGACTTCGCCGGCTTGTCCGCCGGCGACAAGATCCTCGATGTCGGCTGCGGCACCGGCAGCCTGACCTTCGAGCTGGCGAAATCCGCCGGTCTCGCCGAAATCCAGGCCATCGACTTCTCAGCCGTCTTCGTCGAGGCGGCGAGAGAGCGCAATACCGATCCGCGCGTCACCATCCAGCAGGCCGACGCCACCGCGCTGCCTTTCGAGGACAACACATTCGACCGCGCGCTCGCCCTGCTCGTGCTGCACTTCGTGCCGGAGGCCGGCAAGGCGGTGTCCGAGATGCGCCGCGTGGTGCGGCCGGGCGGCGTGGTCGCGGCCGTCGTGTGGGATCATCTCGGCGGCATGCCGGGCATGCGCATGATGATCGACACGGTTGCCGCGCTGAGCGAAAGCGGCCGCCAGATGCGCACCCACTATTGCTTCCAGCCGATGATGCAGCCCGGCGAGATGAAGCGGACCTTCGTCGAACAGGGGCTGACCGACGTCACCGAAACCGAGCTGATGATCCGGATGGATTACCAGAATTTCGACGATTACTGGGCGCCGATCGGCGCCGGCGAAGGCCCACTCGGCAAGTTCATGACCACGCTGGACGCAGCCGAGCGGGCGCGCGTCGAGGGCGCCGTTCGCGATGCCTACGAGGCCGGCCGGCCAGACGGCCCGCGCTCGTTCGCCAACGTCGCCTGGGCTTGTCGCGGCATTGTGCCCTGATGGTGTTCGTCTTCAGCGCGATCTGAGCTGCGCGCGCACCGCGTCGCGAAAACTGCGGAAGCCGGGAAATCCGAGAAGCGCAAGCAGCCTGAGAAGCGTGGTCGTGGGCAGGCCGGTGGCTTCGGCCATGCCGGCGGCCGTCATGAAGGCGGCATCGGCCCATCGGCTGCGCAGGAAATCGCCGAGCGCCGGATGCTTGGCGACGAGTTTTGGTTCGCAAGCCAGCGCCGCGACCAACGTCGGCGGCGCAGGTCGTCCCGACCGCACTGGCATCGGCCGACGGGAAACCTGTTTGGGCGCGAGCGACTCGAGATTCGCCATAGGCGCCGCCTCTGCCCGCGCTATGCCAAATTGATGGCGACGTTGCGCAGCAACGCCACGGATTTGCGCATGCCTTCCATCGGCGACAGCATCATGTCCTCGTGCTCGATGGACAGCACGTCGTCGTAGCCGACCTGCTTCAGCGCGGCGCAGAACTGCCGCCACCAGGTCTCACCGTGACCGTAGCCCAGCGTGATGTAATTCCAGGCCCTATCGGCATAGTGGTTTGGCGGGCGCGCATCGAGCACGCCGTCGATGGCCGCCGGTATCGGTTCGATGCGTGTATCCTTCGCATGTACATAGTAGATCGCAGAGCCCAGCTTGCGGACGGCAGCGATGGGATCGGCGCCCATCCACATCGGGTGGCTGGGGTCATAGTTCGCGCCGACCGTCTCGCCGACGGCGTCGCGCAGCCGGAACAGAGTCTGGACGTTGTAGACGGCCTGATGGCCGTGCAGTTCCAGGCAAAGCTTCCTGACGCCGAGATTGTTCGAAAACTTCACCAGATCGCGCCAGTAGGGAATGATGCAGTCGTCCCACTGGTAGCGCTGGATGTCGGCGCATTCGGGCGGCCAGTCGGTGATGATCCAGTTGGGGTTGGCATCGCCTGGGCCGCCTGGCAACCCGGACATCATCACCACGCGATCGATGTCCATCAAGCTCGCCAGGCGGATCGTGTCCTCGGTCACCTGATGGTGCTTCTTGCCCTGCGGTCCCGGATGCAGCGGGTTGCCCGAGCAGTTGAGCGCAGCGATCGTCAGCCCGTGGTCGCGGACCCTGGCGGCGAATTCGGCGCGCGTCGCGGCACTGTCCAGCATGGCTGGGAGATCGATATGCGGCGCGGACGACCAGTTGCCGCAGGCGAACTCGAGTGTCTCGAGCCCGAGTTCGGCCGAGGCGCGAAGCATCTCGTCAAAGGAAAGATTGCCCAGGCTGTCGGTGATCATGCCAATCTTCATCTCGGGACTCCCGTTTGACTTGAGACCATCCGCTCAGGGCTTCACAGGCTCGAACCTGCCGGACCTGGCGGAGGCAAGGGCCGCCTCGCAAAGGATCATGGCCTTGCGGCCGTCGCTGGCCGTGACGGCGGGCTTGCTGCCGGTTTCGACGCAAGTGATGAAGTGATCGATCTCCGACGCGTAGGACTCGGCGTAGCGTTCGACGAAGAAGTAGAAGGGCTTGTCGCGCGATATGCCCCTGTCGCCGTACATCTCTACCGAGGTCGGCATCCGGTTCCCGGCCTGCAGCATGCCGTCGGCGCCATGCACCTCGATGCGCTGGTCATAGCCATAGGCGGCCCTGACGCTGTTGTTGATGTGGCACTGCCGGCCGGATGCTGTTCGCAGGATGAACATCGCGGTGTCGTAATCGCCGAGCTTCCTGTATTGCGGCGCCACCAGCGAGGAGCCGGTGGCGAAGAGTTCGACCGGCTCCTCGCCGAGCAGGTTCCGAGCCATGTCGAAGTCGTGGATGGTCATTTCGCGAAAGACGCCCCCACCCCCGGCCAGCGCTTCCTCGGTTTCGGGTTCGGGGTCTCGGCTTGTGATGATGACCTGCTCGACGGCGCCGATCTCGCCGCCGGCAAGGCGCTCCTTCAGCGCCCGGAAGCTCGGATCGAAGCGGCGGTTGAAGCCGATCTGGAACGGCACGCCCGCTTTCTCGACCGCGGCCAGGCACTCGTCCGTGCGCTTGAGGTCGAGATCGATCGGCTTCTCGCAGA
>NZ_RZSL01000227.1:0-9047 GCF_003997355.1 Mesorhizobium sp. M1E.F.Ca.ET.041.01.1.1
GATGCGGAAAACGCTTCAGCTTTTGCTCGCCGCTTCACTTTGCGGATGCGTGGCGGCGGCACCTCGACCGGATGCCGGCGGCCAGCACGTCGATCCCATTGCGGTCTCGCCCATCCCGATCTCGCTGGCCCTGGAAGAGATCATCACGACCGGCATCCGCCAGCAGCTGAAAAACCCTGTCTCCGCCAGGTTCGGAACGATGCTCGCCGGCGAACGCAGGTTGAACGGTCGCCATGAGATTGTGGTGTGCGGCTCTGTCGAAGACAAGAACCCTTCCAACGGCTCCGGCGGCAACGCACCTTTCCTTGCCAAGGTTTACCCGGATACCGGAAATACCTTCGAACTCGTCGCGCTGGGCGGCGAAACACCGAATGTCGGCGACGCCTGCCGCCTGGCCGGATTGCCGATCGAGCCGAAGAAGTCTTGAGCGTTCAAACAAACGAAAAAGGGGCTCGTGCGAGCCCCTCTTCCGGTTACCGAGACGGTTCCCCTCCTCTTGTTTTGACGCAATTCCGGACGGAAAACCGCTGCACACTTTTTCTGGAATTGCTCTCAGAGGCGGCAATAGTGCGGGTAGCCGTCGTAGCCGATATAGGTGTTGGAGTCCGGATCGTAGCTGGCGTAACGGGCCATGCAGCGGCGGACATGCCAGGAACCGTCATAGCCGTCCTCGACATAGACGGTGCGCGGCTGCTGCTGGGCAAGCAGGCTGCCGAGAACGAAACCGCCGACGCCGGCGGCGATGCCGATGCCGAGCTCGCGGCGGTGATGATGGTCAGAGGCGGCCGAGGGCTGGACGGTGCCTGCCAGAGTGGCGGCGGCGACGGTGGTGGCGATAAGGCTGGAAACGAGTGTGCGCTTGAACATGACGATCTCCTTGGTTCGTTGACCGAGGCGATCCATCCGCCTCTTGACCATCTGTCGCGGCTATCCGGAAAAAGGTTCGAGATTTTTTTCAGATTTTTTCGCGAGACCGGAAGCGGCCGGTCTTTCAAGGCTCGCGCCTTCTAGTGAGTAGGGATTGGTGAGTAGTCAGTAGCATGTGTAGTCAGCATCAGCGCCGGCCGAGCCCCCTACTCACTACTGCCTACTCACTCTTTTCACCCCATCCCCGTGATATGGCGCAGCCAGAACGCCAGCACGATGAAGCCGATGATGGTGGCGACGCCGGTCCAGTCGATATTGGCCTTCTTCAGATCGCTGACGGCCTTCACCAGGAGAAGCCAAGTCAAGACGATGAGCGGCAGGATGATGACAAATCTGATCATGCGGCACCCCGTTCGATGCGATTGCACCTGACGGAAATGTAGGAAGCGGCGCGCCGCATTTCAGCACGCCGGCTAAGCCACGGCATCCATCAGCAACCCAAAACGGAGTTTTGTCTTTACTGGCGCACGAAATGTGCTACCGGAGCGCCGTGCCCTTGTAGCTCAGCCGGTAGAGCAGCGGTTTTGTAATTCGCTGGATCAATCGGCTACCGCCTTGAAAAACCTGTATGTTTTTCAAAGCGTCGTTTCAGGGGTATACGTACGGGTAAATGTGCCGCCTTAGCTCAGCTGGTAGAGCAGTAGTTTTGTAAACTATTGGTCGGGGGTTCGAGTCCCTCAGGCGGCACCAACCCCCGCCCTTCTTCCCCACCACGGAAGGAGGTCGCCGAGATCGAATGCGAACTCTTTAACTGCATCAGGGTTCGGCACGGCGCTGTCGCGCACATTTTCAATGCTCCACCCACGATATTCGGGCGCTTTTCCGGCTCGAAAGGCAGCCAGCAACTGCTCTTCGTTCGATTTCAACAACATCTTTTCGAGCTCATCAATCGGACAAAAAATAGGGTAGCGCCGATCTTCCTCTATCATGTCTGGCTCTTTCTCGACAGAAATCTTCTGTGCCTCGGCTATCAAGCCATCTCTGAGTTCGTGCGACATTTGGGTCCATGCGTCCATGGTCAGGACAATAGCCGGGGCATCGGCAGCAACCTCGAACTCAACTATGCCGCGCCTAACATGGGAGAAAAACCGCCAAAGTTGAAAGATCGCCTTCGCGATCTGCGCGTACCCCGCCCGCGCGCTCTCCATCGGGTCGTCGGAGTACTGGGCTTGAAAACTGAGCTTAGTTGCCTTGCATTCGAAAACTGCGACAACGCGACCGGCCTGTTGAAGAAGAATGTCCGGCGTTTCCAGCCGATTTCCCTTGTGTTTGTATGTCACTGCAGCCTGAGCAACAAAGCCTGGGCAGTAGGCCGTGATTGATCGCCGTGCATAGTCCTCAAATCGCTTCGTCGCGTCGTTGGCGACTGTTGTCCCACCACCTTGAAGGTCATAGTAAAGGCCAAGCGTTGCGCGCATCACTATCAACTCTGGCAGTGGAGCTATGATCTGATAGCGCGTACCAAGGTCCCAGCGAACTATCGGCTTCAGCCTAAGGTAGCTGGGTTGATAAACAACTGGCAATTTGCCGCCAGCGCTCGTCTCCATTTTGTTCAGAAGTGCTCGCGATTCTCTCCGCGCAGACCACATGTCGTCGGATAGAATGCGCAGCGCATTGCTCGCAATATCTGTCGATATTCCAATATCATCGAGGTTGCTAATCGGTGAGCACCACGGATTCATTCGCAGGTAGGTATAATATGCGAAGGCACAAGCAAAAAAGTCTGAAACCGATATTCCGTTGGTTTCCAGAAAATATTGAGCAGCGTCACCTTGACCGTAAATGTACATATATCTATATATATCTGGCTTGTTTACAAACCCGCGCTGCCAGCCAAATTGCCGATGAGCTATGCGATGAAGTTCCATGAATATGTTTTCATCGTTTATACGCTCTGGCACTGAACTATCTTCGATAGACTTTATCAAATTTACGAGCGTAACAGTCGCTTCAAAATCTTTGAAATTAACTTTGTTCCGCCTCACCTTATTTTTTAACGTGTTAAGATCTATACTCAATAACGTCTCTAGGTCCCACTTGTATGCGCTGTATTTGCTATCTATACTCGTCGTAACAGCCTCTCGCGGATATCGGAAAAACTTCCTCGCGAAACTTTCTCGACCATCTTGAATGGCGTGTGTAGCCCAAATCAAAAACAGTACGTTCTCGTCATCCGCATAGGATAAAATTCTTGTCAACGTTTCCAACGCTTCTTCAGACTTGGCCCTATCTGACATTCTAAAACACTCGCGAGTTCTGCGTCGCTGAAGGTTCGTTGAACTAGGGCTGATTTATCTGTGCCATCAAGAGATCCTCAAAAGTTTAGGAACTATTGCTGCGCTGAGTACTTAAAGGCATCCGTCCAAACGGTCGAATAGTTATCTTTGAGCCCTTTGAAGATAGCGTTCACCTTTGGGTCAGCCATGGAATCCCAAGCCATTTTCGCGTTTGGATTGGCCTGAATTATACTCTTGAATTCCTTCGCAATGTCGTTGCCTTCATCCGGCGAAAGAGGAACGTCTGTGCAAGCGGCCAAGACCTGAAGTGCCCAATTCCGCAGGTTGTCCGGAGTCGTCTTATCGTTGACCAAAGTTAGCGCCAATTTGGCCATATCGACGCGATTAGCCGCCTTGGCAGCATCTACCTCGGCCTTCGCTGCTTCCTTTGCAGCTTGGATCGCAGAATTGGCTTGTGTTTTCGCCACATCCACTGCGCTTGTCGCAGCGTAGTTCGCGGTGAAATAGGACCCAATCAACGCCAACAATGCCGAGCCGATTGTAACCGCCCAATGCGGTCCATTGCCGTCCGCCATAGGTGCCCGCCTTCAGTTACAGCCAAAGGCGTTGCAAGAACCGCTAAACGCGTTGCCGTCCGAGTCAGTGCCGGAATAAAAGGTCGAGTTGCCGACACGCCGCTGCTGCATATTCCAACTATTTCCGTCGGCGGCAGTGCCATTTGTGAACGTTGAATTTCCAAAAGTGGTACTGTTTTGCGACCACGTTGACCCGGTATTAGAATTGTAACCGGTCATATTGGTTGTGTTGCCATAGTGCTGAATATTGTAGGAATTGCCGTTATCGTCGTAGCAAGTTTTATAGGCGGCACTCCCGAAGCACGCCGCTTGTGATGAAGCGGGCACCAACGTCACAGCCAATACCAAGAGCAATTTTTTCATGTTCCACCCACCCAAGTTTAGAAAATCACCGTAGCATATCATATGGACCGTTGTCTCGATTTTCAGAGGAGGGTCCGACCGCCATTTTTTGCTGATTGTGCAGAATAATTCGGCTCGACTAGTAAGACCGCCAGTTTAGGGTTTCGGTACGGTTAACAGGGAGCATATCGTGACAATTTCGCAGGAAATAAGTTCTCAGCGGACGATCTGATTACCCCTGCAATTACCCCTGCCCGCGCCCGTTGCGGTGATGGCGTCGTTGACCATTGAATTCGTTGCGAATTGTCGCTGGCTTGGCAGACCTAGCGTCTGTTTGACTGTTTTCTGCTCGTGCCAAGCTCACGTGGGCTTAGCTCTTTTCTGCGCCGCCAAGATCGCCTCTCGTTTGGTGGTCGGGAAACCTGCCAACCCATATGCCCTGATGATCGAGCCAAATCGCTCGGCGAACACCTGGTGCGTAGGGAGGTCAGGGTCTGCTTCGATCAGCGCAATTGTGACGTGCCCAAACCTGGTATGCAGCCGCCGGATGCCATCTAGAAGCTGATCATCGGTATATTTGAGACCCGACCTAGGAACACGCCAGCGGCACTCATACCCGACGGTCGCGTAAGCGGGTCGAAGGCCTCCAAAATGCTCGGCGTACGTTCTTGAACAAGGCGTGTACGGGCAGAGATCGATGATTGCCGAAGAGAGCCTGCCCTTTTCCCTTAAAAGCCGTTCAAGCCTTTCGATCATGTCGGATTTCGCAAATGCATAGCCGCTTCTGCGTCCGATCTGATGTTGGGCCCTTGCGAACTGCCTGGCGCCGACAATTGGTTCCATCACCCGCGTTCTGATCCATAAGCTTGGAGGATTTCGCTTGGCTGGCCCTCTCATTCGCTGTGTTTTTCTATTGTAGACATAGTATCCGATCATCAACTCGCTTGTGAGGACGGTTCTGACGCGGGATATGGTCCAAGTCCAACCGTTGGTGGAAGGGATACCCTCTTCGTTTAGTTTCCTCGCGATGTCGGTCATGCTCCGGTTTTGCCTAAGGAACATCCGGAAAATGCGCCGCACGATTCGGATTTCATCGGGTGGACCGGGCACGAAGACAACACGGTCGGTGTTCAGGCCCTTTTGATCGCCTGGACCCAGAAGAAACCGGGGCTCCCGATCCTTACTAACCAACAGTCTTCTTACGCCGTAGGGCATGTGGCCGCCCTGTTTAAAGCCTAGGCGAGCTTGCTGTTTCTTCGCCCTGGAAACTTTCTCCGATAGTTCGCGGCTGTACTCGCCAGCCATGACCCGCTTCAGGTTCTTGACGATCGCCGATATCATGCTGCCGTCGTTCTCGAACGGCTCACCGCAATATTCCACGGCAACCCCGGCCTCTCGGCAAAGAAATTCGTAATGCGCTGATTGGTCTGTATCCTGAAACCGACCCCAGCGGCTTACGTCCAGAACCAAGATCGCCGAGTAAGTGCGTTGGCCAGTCACCACATCGCTCAGCAACTGCTTGAGGCCATCCCTCCCTTTCAAACTCAAGCCACTTCTACCAGCGTCGGTATAGGTCTGGACAATAGCGAACCCGCGTAATTCGGCATACTCCGCAATGGCAGCGATCTGGTTTTCGAGAGAATAACGCTGGTGCTCAGTTGACATCCGGATGTACTGCGCCGCCGGAACGCGAAGCTCGGTCGTCAAATTAGTCACTATAGTGCCTCTTCCCCGGCGTGACACTATTATGTTCCGAGATGGATATTATATCGATCCCCCGATCATCCAATTAAACTAGAGTGGATGTTCTCCAGCTGCCTACCCATGGCCCGCTGATGCAGGCCGCTGATTGCCTTTCCAGGGGCGGCTATTCCAGCTTTCGATTGCGGCGGCTTGATCAATGCCTATCGGCCCTGATGCTCCGCATTCGTCGCAAAGAATGACCACGTGCATGTCTCGCGTGATATGAGGCCTAACTTCGGTGCCGGTGCAGAACGGGCAAGCGTTGGGGGTCATCTTTCCTCCAGCTTCGGAGCGGCGCGTAAACCAGCACTGCTCCACCTTCGTGCGGCATCTTAGAGGGTTTGGCGGGTGGTGGCGACAGGAAGGCGATAGCGGGCAAGCATGCGGGAGCCATTGCCTGGTCGTTGGCGAGTACCGAGAACCGAAGACGCTTGTGGCTGGTGACGTGCCGGACATGGAGAGATGAGCAGCTACGGCAGCAACGTTCATAACAAAGAGCGTTGGAGCCGCCAGTAGCCTGCGTCAGAGAAAGTTGGAGCCTGACATGGTGAGCCTGAGCAAGAAGCTTAGGGGCAAACAGCCTTTCTGTATTTACTGTGCCGGATCGGCTCGGGGCGTCGACATCGACCACGTGCCGCCTACCGGGCTGTTCGACCGAAAGTGGCGACCGAAGGGCGGGGAAGTCACCACCTGCAAGGAGTGCCATGAAGGGACGCGTGAGATGGACGATATCGCAGCGTTCGCAAGTCGCTTCCTGCCCAATCCGACCACTACGGAACAACATGAGGACATCAAGCGGTCCATCAGATCAGTGTTCCGAAACTATCCCAACCTTATCGCCGAGTTGGGCAGGCCGAAGGAGGACAGCCGCTACGTTGAAGGTGGGGGAGTGCTGGTAGCGAACGGCCCGATCATGACTTCCGTGATGACCAATTTCGCCGCCCGTATGGGGTTCGCCCTTCACCATTGGGTCACCGGGGAGATCGTTGGCCCGGCTGGAGGTGTGTTTGCACGATGGCATTCGAACTATGAGCGATTTCAAGGACGGCTGCCCGAGACGTTCTTGGAAATCCTCGGGGCCGATTACACGATGACCCAGGGCCGTAGAAATGTGGGAGATCAGTTCACGTTCAGTTTCGTCAGAGGTGAAGACCTTGGGGTGACGGGATATTGGGCAACATTTCGGCAATCGTTCGCGATCATGGCCTTCGTCTCGCAAAACATGTCGGAACTCCGTAACCCGCCCCGTCACTTTGTGCGGCGACCCGGGTTCCTTAAAGGCTATTCCGTCAAGACTCTGGGGTCTTGGCCCGGCCAGTATGGCCAGCCGTTCCTCCCTCCCTATTCCTTCGCTAAGTAGACGCCAAGCCTTATCCGCACCAAGGGCGAGGCGTCGGCGGGCAGCTTGTCGAGCCACAGATGAACGGCACAGCCAGCCCCTCCGAGATCAGAACGTCCCCCACATTTTGGCCGTTCGCAAAGAGTGAGCCGCAGCGTCGCCCATAGTTGCAACGGTCTGTACCCTCGGTCCCCGAGGGACACGAGCAGGGAACCATCTGCAGTTCCAGCTTTGCGGAAGCGACCAATTCTGTGAGGCGCGCGCCTTCGCTCTTTGGCCCAAGTCAGCTTCAACCGCACATCTCGGCTCGATGCTCTCAGGTGCATTGAAGCCCACCAACCGGGTCCCCTTTGCGGCACCGTCCAGCCGGATAGTGTCTCCGTCGGTGATGGTGAACTGTGCTCTTGCCAGCGGCACTCTGGCCCCTGTGCCCGATCTCGCGACAGATGGCATGGTCGGCCAAGCGATATGCCCACCTTTCGCAATGTACGAGTAGACCAGGGACCCGACGACCAGAGCTAGGGCGAAACCAAAGGCTCTTGCGAACCTGGCTGCCAAGTACCGGGCTTCACGAACGAGTGGGCTTCTCCGCCGGCGCGGTCGCCAGCGCGCCGGCGATGGGGGCTTGTCCGGGTGAGATGTGCGCCGACCGTACTTTACCAACCGGTCGCGCATGTCGAATAGGAATTGCCTTTGCCACTGGCTGAGGTGGCCGCGAACAAGCGCAACCTCGATACGGGACCTCAGATCGTCCTCAGGCTCCATTTTTGATTGCCCCACGCCCTGCTCACCACAGTACTAGGCGGCCGGCTGGGTGTGAATAGACTCCGGCTGTTCTGGCGGCTAACCCTGCCCGCCTTTGGTTGTTGACGGTTTCAGAAGCTCCCAAGCCTCAACCTGTAGCACCGCCGCAAGCTTCTCGATGATCTTAAGGCTTGCGTGATATTTGCCCTTCTCGACCTGGCTGAGATAGCTCCGGCTCACCTCCGCCTCATACGCTAAGTCGTCCTGAGACAGCCCCTTTGCATGTCTCAGTCGACGTAAATTAGCAGCAAGCACGTCCCGCAAGTCCATGCAGGAAACGAACTCGGTTGCTCGAAATATACACCTCGATATACTGAACAAAGCGGTGCTGTTCCGCCCCAATGAGGGAGGCTAGGCCAAAATGCTCACTGAGGGATCGTCTGGCCGAACGGACGAATTCAAAGAAAAGGTTCAGGCCGGCGACATCATTGGCGCCCTTAGGGCGAGTGGGATCGCGAAACAGACACCGGACCAAAAGGCAGCAATTGAGGCAGTGATGTTCGCGCTATGGGCGCAAGGGCAACGCCAAAGATCGGGTTGGACCACCAGTCTTCTGGTCCTCTTATTCCGAGCGGCGATCTTAGTCGGCGACGCCTTAAGGCTCCCAATAAAATTGATACAGCACTCACCAAGAGTAATCATTGCGGCGGCCTTTGTGCTCGCAGTTTCATATCTTTTTGGTTGGTCCCTCTCCTACCAGGCCCAAATTGGTTCGTTTCTTGTCGCGGCTTTGGTTCTGTTCAAGGATCAGCTTTCGCGATGGATTCGAGATTTCCTGTTCGATATCGGCGACATTTTTTCTCTCGGGACGCTAACGCGGTTCTATATCGCTCGACACTTTCTGAGCGGACCAATGACTGTCCTTGAAGACGCGGACGGACTGAAACTCCACCTGGCTACCAGTCGCCCTCTGACGTCTGGGCCATACCTGGAAGAGAGCGAGGCATTCCAAGAAATCGTGGCTCGCCAGATTGACGAATGGCCATCTTTGAGAGCTGCCATTGATGGCTTTTGGAGAGACTTTCCAAAGAACCTGGAATACTGGCGAAAACTGAGGACTAGTATAGCAAATGCCTAGAA
>NZ_RZSL01000228.1:0-9044 GCF_003997355.1 Mesorhizobium sp. M1E.F.Ca.ET.041.01.1.1
GCCCCCTTGCCGGCCGCCCCGGCTGGAGCCTGCTCACGCTGCGTTCGGAAGGGTTCGCTTCGACCGGCGACAAGGTCATCGAGTTCGCCAGCGCCGTGCTGGTGAAGGTGGAGTAGTGAATGGTGAATGGTGAATGGTGAATGGCGATGGAGAGTAGTGAGTAGTGAGTAGTGAGTAGTGAGTAGTCACTATTCATTATTCATTATTCACTACTCACTAATGTCCCTCGAACCCGATCAGCGTCCTCACCGGCACGCCGAGCGCCTCCAGCTTCCGGCGCCCGCCGAGATCCGGCAGGTCGATGACGAAGCATGCGGCGACGATATCGGCGCCGATCTGCCTGAGCAGCCTCACCGCCGCTTCAGCCGTGCCGCCGGTGGCGATCAGGTCGTCGACCAGGATCACCTTCTCGCCCTCTAAAACGCCGTCCTTGTGCATCTCCATCTCGTCCAGCCCGTATTCGAGGCTGTAGGCGACGCGCACCGTTTCGTAAGGCAGCTTGCCCTTCTTGCGGATCGGCACGAAGCCGGCCGAAAGCTGGTGCGCGACGGCGCCGCCCAGGATGAAGCCGCGCGCCTCGATGCCGGCGATCTTGTCGATCTTCAGCCCGGCATAGGGATGCACCAGCTCGTCGATGGAGCGGCGGAAGGCGCGAGCGTCACCCAGCAGCGTGGTGATGTCGCGGAACAGGATGCCGGGTTTGGGATAATCCGGAATGGTGCGGATGGCCGCGAGCAGCGTGTCTTCGAGGGAGGATTTCATGGGCGGTTGATCCGTTGCCGTACAGTTTTGCCGGCAAGCAGCCGAAAAGAAAAGGGCGCCCGTTCGGCGCCCTCGCATTTTTCTGAAATGCCAGACGGGTCAGTGCGCCACGTCGGCCCACACCTTGCGCTTGGTCATGTAGACCAAGGCGCCGAACAGCACCAGGAACACCAGCACGCGGAAGCCGGTCTTCTTGCGGTCCTCGAGATGCGGCTCCGCCGCCCACATCAGGAAGGCTGCGATGTCGCGCGAATACTGGTCGACCGTCTGCGGCGAGCCGTCGTCATAGGTCACCTGGCCGTCCGAGAGCGGCTTCGGCATCTTCAGTGACACGCCGGACAGGAAGTACGGATTGTAGTGCGTGCCTTCCGGGATCACCATGCCGGCCGGCGGCGTCTGGTCGTAGCCGGTCAACAGCGAGTGGATGTAATCCGGGCCGCCCTGGGCGTACTGGGTGAAGATGTCGAAGACGAAGCGCGGGAAGCCGCGCTCGACGCCGCGCGCCTTGGCAAGCAGCGACATGTCCGGCGGAGCGGCGCCGCCATTGGCTGCAGCGGCGGCCTGCTCGTTCGGGAATGGCGCCGGGAAGTGATCCGACGGCTTGCCCGGGCGGTCGAACATGTCGCCGGCATCGTTCGGGCCGTCATGGATGGTGTATTCGGCGGCGAGCGTCTTGATCTGGCCTTCAGAATAGCCAAGCCCTTCCAAGGTGCGGAACGCCACCAGGTTCATCGAGTGGCAGGCCGAGCAGACTTCCTTGTAGACCTTGAGGCCGCGCTGCAGCTGGCCCTTGTCATAGGTGCCAAACGGGCCGGCGAAGCTCCAGCTCATTTCCTTCGGCTCGTTGATCGGGAAATGCGTCGGCGCTGCCTCTTGATGCCCTTCCTGGGCAGCGGCGACCATTGTGCCCGCGGCCACCAGGCCAAGCAGCGCCAGCGAGGTGAGAATCTTCTTCATGCCAAATCCCCTCAGATTCTCAGCCTTTGGTTTCCGGCGCGCTCACCGCGCCTGCCGGATGCCCGCCGGCCCCCTTGTTCTTCTTTTCCAGCACCGCTTCGGTGATCGAGTTCGGCAGCCTGCGCGGCGTCTCGATCAGGCCGAGCACCGGCAAGACGACCAGGAAGAAGGCGAAGTAGAACAGCGTCGCCATCTGCGCCATGAACACGTAGCTGCCTTCCGCCGGCTGCGAGCCCAGCCATCCCAGCAGGACGGCGTCGGCCACGAACAGCCAGAAGAACAGCTTGTACCAGGGCCGGTAGACCGCCGAGCGCACCTTGGAGGTGTCGAGCCACGGCACCAGGAACAGCATGGCGATGGCGCCGAACATGCACAGCACGCCGCCGAGCTTGGAGTTGATCGGCCCGATATTGAAGGTGATGGCGCGCAGGATCGCGTAGAACGGCAGGAAATACCATTCCGGAACGATGTGGGCCGGCGTCTTCAGCGGGTTGGCGACCGTGTAGTTGTCCGGGTGGCCGAGATAGTTCGGCAGATAGAAGACGAAATAGGCGAAGAAGAACAGGAACACGATCATGCCGAACGCGTCCTTGATGGTGGCGTAGGGCGTGAAAGCGACCGTATCGGTCTTCGACTTGACTTCGATGCCGGTCGGGTTCGACTGGCCGACGACGTGCAGCGCCCAGATGTGCAGCACGACGACGCCGGCGATCATGAACGGCAGAAGGTAGTGGAGTGAAAAGAAGCGGTTCAGCGTCGGATTGTCGACGGCGAAGCCGCCGAGCAGCAGTTCCTGGATCCAGTTGCCGACCAGCGGAATGGCGCTGAAGAAGCCGGTGATGACGGTGGCGCCCCAGAAGCTCATCTGGCCCCAAGGCAGCACGTAGCCCATGAAGCCGGTAGCCATCATCAGCAGGTAGATGATGCAGCCGAGAATCCAGAGCAGCTCGCGCGGCGCCTTGTAGGAACCGTAGAAGAGACCGCGGAAGATGTGGATGTAGACGGCGACGAAGAAGAACGAGGCGCCGTTGGAATGGAGGTAGCGCAAGAGCCATCCCGAATTCACGTCGCGCATGATCTTCTCGACCGAATCGAAGGCGAGATTTGTGTCGGACGTGTAATGCATGGCCAGCACGATGCCGGTCAGGATCTGCGCCACCAGCATGATCGACAGGATGCCGCCGAACGTCCACATGTAGTTGAGGTTGCGCGGCACCGGATAGGCGATGAAGCTGTCATAGACCAGCCTGGGCAGCGGCATGCGCGCATCGACCCAGCGTCCGATGCCGGTCTTCGGCGTGTAGGTGGAGTGTCCCTCGCTCATCGAAATATCCCCCTGCCTCAGCCGATAAGAATCTTGGTATCGGAAATGAATTTGAATACCGGGATCGCCATGTTCTCGGGCGCCGGGCCTTTGCGGATGCGGCCGGCTGTGTCGTACTGCGAGCCGTGGCACGGGCAGAACCAGCCGCCGAAATCGCCTTCCTGGCCGAGCGGGATACAGCCGAGATGGGTGCAGACCTGCACCATCACCATCCAGGCTTCCTTGCCGGGGGTGGTGCGGTTGGCGTCGGTCGCCGGCGCGTCGGAGGGCAGGTTGGCGTTGCGCGCGATCGGATCCTTGAGGTCGTTGAGGCTGACAGCCTCGCCGTCCTTCATCTCCTTCTCGGTGCGGTTGCGCACCACGACCGGCTTGCCGCGCCACTTGACGATCAGCGAACTGCCGGGCTGGAGCGAAGAGACATCGACCTCGACCGAAGCCAGCGCCAGCGTCGAGGCATCCGGCTGCATCTGGTCGATGAACGGCCATGCGACGGCGCCTGCGCCGACCACGCCGGCCATGCCGGTGGCGATATAGAGAAAATCGCGACGGTTGGGATCGTGGATGTCGGTTGCGCTCACGGGTGCCTGATCCTTTCGCCTCTTTCCGTGCCGGCGGCCGAGCCTTGTCCCCGCTCAATCGCGCCGGCCCGACAGCGCATGGCGAACAGGCTAGCGAATTCCTCCGGCATTTGGAGGTTCGGTTTATGCGTGAAGCCCGTTTTTGTCCAGACGGGTGAAGGCACAAGGGCAGATTGTCGCGGGGATGTGCCGCAGCCTGGGTTGCCGCTCCGCCTGCGCAGCGTCAGACACCGTGAAACAGAGGGAAATCTTGGGCGAAATCGGGGCCTTGTCAACCTCGACAGGAACCGCTGGCCCGGTCTAATCTCCGGCCATGGCGCATGTCATCGACCGCGACAAATGGGCGAAAGCCCCGGACCGCTGGCAAGGCGAGCTGCAATGCGGCGCCTTCGGCTCCAGAAGCTGCCTGATCTTCAACTATATGCCGGGAATCGGCGGCGGCCCGCGCCTGCACAAGCATCCCTATGCGGAGATCTTCATCATCCGGCAAGGGAAGGCCCTCTTTACCGTCGGCGACCAGCGGATCGAGGCGTCCGCCGGCCAGATCCTGATCGTGCCACCCGACACGCCGCACAAATTCAGCAATCTCGGCCCCGGCCCGCTCGAGACCACCGACATCCACGAGAATGGCAGCTTCATTACCGAATGGCTTGAATAGGTTTCCTAAAGCGCGTCGCGCTGAAACGGATTCAGGCGACGCGCTTTAAGTCCTTGTCTTGATGCATGTCGTTGCCCCAGAACCGTGTACACTTCTGGGCGACATGCATTAGCTGGCGCCGAGCCTGACCAGCACCGCCCTCGGGATGTTGTATTCGCGGATCACGGCGTCGTGCCGGCGAAAGCCGCAGAGTTCGCGTTGGATGAAATAGCCGTGGACGGCGTCCGCCGCCTCCTTGAGCAGCCGGTTGCGATGCTCGCCATCGCCGTTCTCACGCAGCTTCGCCAGCGTCTCCTCGACGCGCTGGCCGGCGCGGCCAAGGGCCGCCGCCTTCTCGGCGAGGATCTCGTGACCGAGCAGGTCGAGCGCGCTTTCCTGCACGCCTGAGCGTCCGAAATTCGAAGGCATCCGTACCGACATGACCGTTTTCTACTCCGCCGGCCGCGTCTCTTCCAGCACGCTTTCCTCATTGAACAGGAAGCCGCCGGACTGCCGTTTCCACAGCCGCGCATAGAGCCCGTCGAGCGCCACCAGCTCGTCATGCGTACCCTGTTCGACGATTTGCCCGCCATCGAGCACCACCAGCCGGTCGAGCGCGGCGATGGTGGACAGCCGGTGCGCGATGGCGATCACGGTCTTGTCCTCCATCAGCCGTGCCAGATTCTCCTGGATCGCCGCCTCGATGTCGGAATCGAGCGCCGAGGTCGCCTCGTCGAGGATAAGGACAGGCGCATCCTTGAGGAAAAGGCGGGCGATCGCGACGCGCTGCCGCTGGCCGCCGGACAGCTTCACGCCGCGCTCGCCGACATAGGCCTCGTAGCCGACGCGCCCGCGATTGTCGCGCAGGCCCATGATGAAGTCATGCGCCTCGGCTTTCCGCGCCGCGGCGATCACTTGGCTGTCGGTCGCGCCCGGCATGCCGAGCTTGATGTTGTCGCGCAGCGAGCGATGAAAGAGCGCGGTGTCCTGGCTGACCACGCCGATATTGGCGCGCAGAGAATTCTGCGTCACCTCGGCGATATCCTGGCCGTCGATCAGGATCTTGCCGCCCTCGAGATCGTAGAGGCGCAGGATGAGATTGGCCAGCGTCGTCTTGCCGGCGCCCGACGGGCCGACCAGTCCGACCTTCTCGCCCGGCCGCACGACGAGGTCGATGCCGTCCAGCACCCCTGCCCCTTTGCCGTAGTGGAAGGTGACGTTCTTGAGGTCGATGCGGCCGCCGCCAACCACCAGCTCCTTCGCGCCCGGCGCATCGGTCAGGCCGAGCGGCTGCGTGATCAGCGCCTTGGAATTCTCGAGCACGCCGAGATTCCTCAGGATACTGTTGAGCTGCATCATCAGCCGACCCAGCAGCATGTTGAGTCTCAGCACCAGGGAAAGCGTGAAGGCGACGGCGCCGACCGTGATCGAACCTTCCACCCACAAGTAGATGGCGAAGGCGGCAATCGCAGTGATCATGGTGCCGGAAAGTGTCGTCAGCGCCATGCGCACGCCGGTCAGCCTGCGCGTGAACGGCCGCAGCGCATCGAGATAGATATCGAAGCCGCTGCGGATGTAGCGGTCGTCGCCGTCGGCGGCGAAGAGCTTCAGCGTCTGCACGTTCGAATAGGAATCGACGATGCGGCCGTTGATCATCGAGCCGGCCTCGGCGGTCGCCTCGGCATGTTTGCGGACCGCCGGCAGATGGAGCCTGGCCACACAGCCGAAGGCGACGATCCACACCACCACCAGCGCCGCCAGCCTGAGATCGAGGCCGGCAACCAGCGCCAGCGTCGTCACCGTGTAGACGACCATGAACCAGACGACCTCGATGAAGCTTTCCATCAGATCGCCGGTTGCCTGCCCCGCCTGCCAGACTTTCGTGGCGATGCGGCCGGCGAAATCGTTCTGGAAGAAGGCATAGGACTGTCGCGAAACATGCCGGTGCGCCTGCCAGCGCACCAGATTATAGAAGCCCGGCGTGATCGTCTGTTCGTCGACCAACGCGGCCAGTCCGACGACCGCCGTGCGAATGATAAGCACGACCGCGCCCATGAACAGAAGCTCGGGGCCGGCGGCGGCCCACAACGCATGCCAGCTGCGCTCGCCGGGAAGCTGATCGAGGATATCGACCAGCCGTCCGACGAAATAGAACAGCCCGGCTTCGACCAGCGGCGCGATGCCGCCAATGATCAGCATGGCGAAGAAAGCGAGCTTCGCCTGCCCGACATAGTGCCAGAGGAAGCCGCCGACGCTGGCGGGTGGCCGAAGATTCGCCGGCTCGCGGAACGGGTAGACCCAGTGCTCGAACCAGCGATAAACGGCTTTCATCATTCCGCGGCTTCACCCTTGGCATCAAAGTCGTGGGCAATCGCATCGTTGGCGGCCTCGGCCGGCACGTCGTCGAGCAGGAAGCCGCCCGACTGGCGCTGCCAGAGCTGGGCATAGAGCCCGCCTTTGGCGACGAGTTCCTCATGCGAGCCTTCCTCGATGACGCGGCCCTTGTCCAAGACGACGAGCCTGTCCATCGCTGCAATGGTCGACAGCCTGTGCGCGATGGCGATGACGGTCTTGCCCTGCATCAGCTTGTAGAGGTTCTCCTGGATCGCCGCCTCGGCTTCCGAATCGAGCGCCGAGGTCGCCTCGTCGAGGATGAGGATCGGCGCGTCTTTCAGCATGACGCGGGCAATGGCGATGCGCTGCCGCTGGCCGCCGGACAATTTGACGCCCCGATCGCCGACATGGGCATCGAACCCCTTGCGGCCGCCGTGGTCGGAAAGCGCACCGATGAAATCCAGCGCTTCGGCCCGGCCCGCCGCCTCCAGCAGCATCTCGTCGGTCGCGTCGGGGCGGCCATAGAGGATGTTCTCGCGTACGGATCGGTGCAGCAGCGAGGTGTCCTGGGTCACCATGCCGATCTGCGCGCGCAGCGAATCCTGCTTCACCGCCGCGATCTCCTGGCCGTCGATCAGGATCCGGCCGGCCTCGAGGTCGTAGAAGCGCAGCAGAAGATTGACCAGGGTCGACTTGCCGGCGCCGGACCGGCCGACGATGCCGACCTTCTCGCCGGGCCTCACGGTGAGCGACAGGTTCTCGATGACACCCTTCTGCTTGCCGTAGTGGAAGCGGATGTCCTCGAAGCGGATTTCGCCGCGGGTGACGGCAATATCCCTCGCATCCGGCCTGTCCTCGACCAGGCGCGGCAACGAAATCGAAGCGATGCCGTCCTGCACGGTGCCGATATTTTCGAACAGCGCCGACATCTCCCACATGATCCACTGCGACATGCCCCACATTCTGAGCACCAGGCCGATGACCACCGCTACCGCGCCGATCGTGACCGCTTGATCCAACCACAGCCACAGCGAGATGGCGGTGACCGAGAACAAGAGCAATGCATTCAGAATGTAGAGCGAGCCAAAAAGCACGGTCACCAGCCGCATCGACCGGTAGACCGTGTCGAGGAAGCCTGCCATGCCCTCCTTGGCGAAGGCCGCCTCGCGGCGTGCATGCGAAAACAGCTTGACCGTCTGGATGTTGGTGTAGCTGTCGACGACGCGGCCGGTCATGCTCGAACGCGCGTTGGCCTGTTCCTCGCCGACCTTGCCCAGGCGTGGGATGAAGAAGCGCAAAAGCCCGATATAGCCGACCAGCCAGACGGCGAGCGGCGCGGCAAGGCGCAAGTCTGCCGAGCCGACGATGAACAGCATGCCGAGGAAATAGACGATGACGTAGTTGAGGACGTCGAGCACCTTGATGACGCATTCGCGCACGGCGAGCGCCGTCTGCATCAGCTTGGTGGCGATACGGCCGGCGAATTCGTCCTGATAGAAGCTGATCGACTGCTTGAGCAGGTAACGATGCACCTGCCAGCGGATGCGCATCGGATAATTGCCCATTAGCGTCTGCTGATTGAGCAGCGAATGCAGCCAGACCGTTCCCGGCAGCGCGAACAGCACGATGAAGGCCATGCCGGCGAGCTTCCAGCTCTCGGTCTCGAGGAAGGTTTCGCGGTTCTGCCCCGACAGCCAGTCGACGATGCGGCCAAGGAAGCCGAACATCCACACTTCCGCGATGGCAATCGCCGCCACCAGCACCGCATCGCCAAGGATGTAGGGCCAGGCGCCGCGCGTGTAATGCAGGCAGAATGCTATCAGCGTCTTCGGCGGCTCGACCGGCTCCGCGGCGGGAAATGGATCGAGCCTGTTTTCAAACCAGCGGAACATTCCGGGGCACTCGACTGTCTATGCGCTCAGGCAGCGCGGGATTGATGGACAAGCTTTCTCGGCCGCGCTGCGCCGCGGGCCGGCGATACGGAATCAACTGCATCGCCGGCCCTGCTTCGCGCAATATAGGGTGTCGCGGGCTTTTCGCCGACAGGCTCGCCAGAGGATGCTGACGGCTCCGAACCTCCTGACGAAAGGCTGTCGCCAGCCCGTGCTTTTTCGCCCGGTCGGAACAGCCTCGCGACACGGCGCACCAGCGAAGGCCGGCTGTGGTCGGGCACGGCGCGCGAGAAGTCGACATCCGGCAGCATGCCGCGATGCGGACGCCGGCGCTCCTGCGCATGTACCGCCGACGAATAGGTCTCGCCGATCAGCAACGCCCAGGTCGCCATCTTGCGCTCGTGCAGGCTTCTCGAGCCGGGTATTCTGAATGGATCGAACATCGGTCCGTCCTCCATGTGCAAATGCGTTAAAAAGGGTGATGCGAGTTCGACCTCCGGCATTCGGCCGGAGGGTCGAATTGCATCGGTCAGGACATGACGACGAGCGTCGGTCCCGGC
>NZ_RZSL01000229.1:0-8995 GCF_003997355.1 Mesorhizobium sp. M1E.F.Ca.ET.041.01.1.1
GTTGTAATACCGTCCCTCTTTGTATGGCGATCCCGGCGGCGCGAACTTCACCTTGTAGATGAGGAATCCCATCAAGCTCTCGCCCGTGAGCCGCCTGATGTCGTCGGGGAGGTAAACCTCCTTGTAGGCTTGCATGAAGTCGACGCCCTGCCTTTCGGCTGATGGCTCCGGCAGTTTCTTGATTGCCAGGTCGAGCTGGTCGGCAGGGATGCCGACCATGACGCGGTACGAATGCCTGGAGTTCGACACCGTCAGCTCCCAGAAAGGCGGAAACCCCGGATCGTAGAACTCGTTGCGCCGGAAGTAGACGACGAAGTTAGGAGTATGTCGGGTCCCCTCGATGCCCTCTACCCCATTGTTGTTGCCCTGGTTCATTGTTCGCCCTATCTGCTCGCTCGTTCCAGCCGTTGTCGCGGGCGCGGCTGCAAGTTTCAAAGCGACCGTCAATTCTAACGGCGGCCCTTTCGGCAGAGTGCTTCGTCGTTCGATAAATGTCGGATGATGGCGGCAGGCGAGACCAGCCAGTTGTCACGAACCTTTTTACAACCAAATCTGGGCTATCCCCCTTCCAGAAAATCAAGCTGGAGGGTGGGAAGTGAGTTCAATTTGGTCCACCGCGCGCTGGGGGCGCGCAAGTTCCTCGGATTCTGATCCGCGAGGGTGGCGGTCGTTCTTTCAACAAGACTATGATCGACTTCTATTTTCCACGCCGGTTCGCCGGCTTGCCGACAAGACGCAGGTTTGGCCAATGGAGGAAAATGACGGGGTTAGAACCCGTCTTACCCATTCGCACGAGGTAGCCAATCTCGCCCGGTCTATAGGTTCGAGAATAACGGCTGATCGTGGCAGCTCCTTCTTCGGCGCAGACCTACATACGCACGTCCAACCCGTCCTTCTGGCAATTGGATTAGCGCACGACCTGGGCAACCCGCCGTTTGGCCATCAAGGGGAGGCCGCCATCGGCAAGTGGTTCTCCCAACGCTCGGACTGGATCTTCACTCACAAGATGGAGGGCCATGAAGCGCAACTGCAGAAACCAGTACCACCCCACTTGCATCGGGAATTCCTCAAGTTCGACGGCAATCCACAAGGGTTCCGCTTGGTGACACGCCTCCAGACGAACGTCGATCATGCGGGTCTCCACCTAACTGCAGGTACACTCGCTGCTCTCCTGAAATACCCGGTGAGTGCCAGCAACGTCGACCCGGATCACCTGGTGAACAAGAAATTTGGGTACTTTGAATCCGAACGCGAGATTGTGGATTGGGTCCGTGCCGAAACCGGAATGGCCGAAGGGGAACGTCATCCGCTCACTTGGATCATGGAGGCTTGCGACGACATCGCGTACAGCATTCTTGATGTGGACGACGTCATGAAAAAGAAGATCATATCTCCTGACGACGTCTTGGCGATTCTTCTCCACGACCCGCGCAGTTCATCCTCCGGGGCGGTCATGAAAACCCGGGACAGGTTCGCAAAGGTTCAGGCGAGCGGGCGAGACGCGGACGTGGCGCGGGACATCAAGATCGGTTACCTCCGGGCCTACCTCATTGAGGAGCTGATACAGGAGGCGAGCAAGAGCTTCGTGGCCTCGTCAGACGCCATACTGGCCAAAACCCATAACACGCCACTCATGGAGGACGTGGCGCTTTGCAGCGCGCTCAAAGACGTGGCAAAAAAGCACGCGTTTGCAAACCCGTCTGTCCTCAAGATGGAGGCTATCGGAGCCGCGGCGCTAGACGGCCTGATGACGTTCTTCTGGCGTTCGATCAGCGATCGAAAGGATTTTGACGACATTGGGTCACGGCGGAATGGCGCCTTGGCAAAATACGGCTGGTCCATTGTGAGTTCGAACTATATTGAAGAGGCAGGCCGAAGCGGTTTAGGCTCTGGGGATGCATCGGCGATGCGGTATCGCGAACTGCGCCTGCTGACGGATATGGTGTCGGGCATGACCGATTCATTCGCGTTGAAGTTGTGGAAACAGACAAAGGAAATCCCCGAGTGACGGTCGCAGCAGAGCAGCGGATCGTGAAGCGGAGAATGGATGAGTACCTTTGGTGGGAAAAATCCGCCGCAAACGTGCGTCTGCGCGCTTTGCTTAAGAAGCATTTCCTTGATTTCGAGCGCGTTGCGATCGTCGGCGGGATGGTCAGGGACATAGCCCGAGCTGGCAAGCGAGGGTTTCATTCCGACATCGATCTGGTGATCGAGGCGCCGGCCGCAGCTGTTGCCGAGGTGGCGGCAAAAAATGGCGCTCGGAGCAATCGGTTCGGGGGTTATTCCTTCGTTGAGGAAGGATGGAAGCTGGATTTTTGGGCATTAGAGACGACTTGGGCGGCCAGGGAGGGCCACGTTGAGGTCAAGTGTCTGGAGGATATCACACGCTGCACCTTCTTTGATTGGGATGCGATCCTCTACGATCTGAAAGAGCGAAAAGTGATTTGTGGGGATTCCTATCTCGACGGTGTCCGTCGGGGAAGAATGGATATCTGTCTGCTAGCTAATCCTTCTTATCTCGGGAATCTGTACAGAGCCGTTAAACGCATTCTCGCATGGGATTTGGAACCCGGGCCCAAGCTGAGAGCGTTCATAGACAAGCATCTGGACGACGAAGGGTTTGACGGCATCGTTCGAGAGGAGAACAAGCGCTGCAAACGCGCTTTCCTACCCATGTTCGGGGACGCGCAGACGCTGCGTCGGCTGCTGGCTAGCAAGGACGATCGCAGGCAGATCGCTACTGTGTATGCGAGACAGATGAGCTTCCCCGGGATGATCCACTGAGCAATCGGGACTTTCTTTGCATCGCTGATTTCTCATAAGACCACATCGATTGTGACTGGCCTTCGGCGAGGCTGATCGCATCGCGACTGTAAAAGAAGGCACCTACGACGGCGGGATCGAGTGCTGCTTGAATGCCGGCAACCCGCAGAATCAAGCGAACCTTCTTGTGATGCATGTTGGTCTTCTGGCAGAGCTCGCCGAGGGACGCGTAGCGTGACTTGAAGGCTTCTGCGCTTTGCCGAGAGACGACCGGAATCATCCGCCTTGCGTCGGGGCTGAATTCCTCGACGAGCGTGAGGTGGCCTGCCTCGATCAGCCTGTTCACGACACGCTCATGCGTACCGGAGAGGAACGCCTCGGCCTCTGCCTTGGTGAGATTGGTGCGTGTTCCGCCCGAGCGCACGATCCGCGTCACCTCGTCGGCGTCGAGCAGCAACGCCATGTAGTCGTTCCTCCCGGCGAGCCGTCCTTTCCAGGCGAGCTTTCCCTTGAAGATCATGTCCAGAAGGTCGGGAATGGTACAGGTGGATGCGCGGCGCGCGCCTGTGACGTCAACCTGACGCTCCGTCGGCTCGGAAATCTCCTCGGCGCCGTCGAATAGTCGATCCCGCAATCGCTCCACATCGGCTTTCGAGAAACGGCGCTTCGCGTTCCGCCTGCTGCCTGTCCCGGCCAGCCCGACCAAGTGTCCGCGGGCGACCAGTTCCTTCAGGTGCAGCCGGGGAACGCCGAGCAACCGCTCGACTTCCGGCGCGGTGATCGCGCCCTTCAACTCCACGACGACGCGGCTGACCTCCTCCGATTTGACAAGGATGCGATGGTCCATGACCCCAGAATGATCCGAAGCCTCGTCGACCCCCATTCGCTTGAAAAGCCGACGGATGCTCAATGCATGCATCCCAGAATCGCGGGCTGCGGTCCGGACGGTGTGGACCTTGCGTTTGCCCGCTGTCTGGCCGAGCACGTCGGTCCCCGGCTCGATCGGCATGGTCTCGAGCGCGAAACTTCGCACGGCGTCGCGCAGCTTGCCGTAGGCCGGATCGTCAACGGTCTTCTGCAGGAGCCCGTATGCATAGCCATAGGTGTCGCGCGGTCCCCAGAAGCCTCGGGTCGAAGCCTGTCCGGCGTTGAGCCTTTCGAGGAGCGCGCGCAGGGAGTCCTCGCCGGCGCTGGCGACCCGAAACCCTTCGTCGGCAGCCAGCGCCCAGTCAGATGCCGCGAACCTTGCGACCCGGACTTTCGGCGGGTGGAGCGACGATACGCCCAGCGCCTCGCAAAATGGAGCTGCGACGTAGAGGGGGAGGTCGTCGAGCCAGTTGTCGGACGAGCCATTCCCGCACAATCGGTCTTGAATCCAGGCCTGGAAAGGGGAGGCGGCCACGGTCACAGCCTGGTCGGCCGTCTGCCGCAGGGTAGGGAGCAGGCTTTCCATGGTGCTGCTGAAGTCGAACGGGGCGAAGGGCGTACGCGGGGGATTCACCTGCGTCAGGAAGACGTCATGCCGGGGACAGGATCGGAAATGGGAAATGGTCCATTGTAGCCGGAGCCAAGGCCTACTGCGGACAGGTCCCTCGTATTGGCTCATATCCTCGAGGGTGCACCGCGGGCAGTAGCGGAAGTACGTCCGGTTGACCGTCAGCCGCGTGAGGGTTTCGCCTGCGACTTCGTACAACTTGTCGGTTTTGCGGACAGGAGTGCACCTAAGCAAGCGCACCGGGTCGGCCCGCCCGAGGAGGGCGATGTCGCTCACGGTAGCGGCGAGCCCGAGGTCAAGGTTTCGCTGCCTGATGCTCATGTCGCGAAGCAGGCTCTTCAGCGACTGGCCATTCAGCGCGGCGAGCCGTGATGCGAACCCGGCCGCCGGCTCCAGCTCTTCAAGCTGGTAGGCGAATCCTAGCGGCTCGAGAGTCCGACTGTTCAAACTCACGATTACTCGTCCTCCTCGATCAGGAAGAGGCCCGGCTCGAGGCTCATCCAGTCGTCGACAAGGAACGGGTTCATGTGGTCGTATCCCCTGGCCTGCGAATGGTCGATATAGGCGTGGGCGAAGTGTTCGCGGGTGAGGTTGGACGCCTCCCTAAATGCAGCCTGCTCGATCCCGGCGAGTACCACCTGCGCGATGCGTCCGTACTGATACCTCGCGACATGGGCGATGCGGTCTGGAAGGTCGCTCTCTGTGACTGCGCCATGGTTGAGCCCCGCTGCCTCGCACATGGCAGTGACGATGTTGAGGACTAGGATACGCTCACCGGGAAGGGTCACGCCCGGAAGGTGCAAATGCCGTGAGCGCCGTTCGATCTGACGGTCAAGCTTGCCAAGCGCGGTGATACCGGGCATCCCCGACATGAGAAAGCTCACCGGCCATGGTTCGTAATTCATCACTCCCTTGAGTGCCTTCCTGACGGCATCGCGTTCCTTGTCCGATTCAGTCAGCTTCAGCAGGTGCTGCGTCTCGTCGATATGGATCAGCAGGACTTTCCGCAGGTGCAGTTGCTCGGGCATGATATCCCAGACCTCGCCCTGCTCGTACCTCCGGGTGATCTTATATCCGGCCTGCTTGAGGATATTCAGCCCCAGAAACTTGAGTGTCGCAGGTCCCATCAACGTGTGGCGGACAACCGGGTTGATTAGGCCGTACGATCTCTGAATCGGAGCCAGGGTTTTGTTCTCCGCAAGCATACGTTTGACAAGTTCTGTCTTGCCCGCCCCGCTGTCCCCGGTGACGAAGAAGATGCGCCCGTCGTCTCGCCGGCCAGCTTTCTTCGCGAGCATCATCGTCACGAAGCGGGAAAGCAGGCTCTTGGCGACCCGGTCGCGCCTGCAAGGGACATAGACGCTCTTGGCCAGTTCCAGCACCGCTTTGGCGCGCTTCTCCTGATCGGACATCCGCGCGGAAATGGCGTCGAGAAAGTCGTCGTCGGAGGTCGAATCATCCCATTCCGGTTCCTGCTCGGCGGGTTTCGTGGTCCGCTTCATGCGTCTTCTCCGTCATCGAGGTTCAAGCTTCCGCCGAACGGCTTGCGTTTCGGCAAAGCTTCGTGATCTCGGATCGTGCGAGGTTGGTCAGTGTCGTCACGCTTGCCGCGGCGCCGGGTCGCTGTCGCGACGAGTTCGCCCACCTGGTCGTCGTCACCCTCCTCGGACGCGTACTGGTCGGGGCCAAGCGCGGCTAGGGCGGCGAAGCGGATCCGCTTCTCCAGCATATCCAAGGTCTTCTCCGTGACGACATGGCTCGGGACCGCCGCCCTGTCCATGACACCCCTCGATAGGTCCAGGAGATCCCGGTGCGCGCTGATGCGGATAGGCCTTCCCAACGCCTCCTCTTGCTTCAAGACCTCACGGACAGCGCGTTTGGCGAGCAGGTGATCGGCCAGCGTCCTGCCCTTGAAACTGGGATCGACGGCAGGAACTCTCAGGAAGTGCCGGCTCTCAGGGATGCCCTCGATCCGTCCCCGGATGTGCTTGGGGATCAAGACGTACACATGGCCGAGATCCTCCGTCTCGACGATGGCGTCTACCTTCTTCTGACCGACCTTCATGTGAAGCTCAGCCAGTTCCATCGAGTTGTACGAGATGCCGACAGACTCGATTCCGTGCTTGGTGATCGACCTTTGCCTGCGCGTCAGCCCGAAGGCGACGGCCAGCTGTTCATCCGAGGGAGCAGGCGGCAGCCCCTGTTTGGCAAGTTCTTCCCACTGTGCGTAAGGAGTTCGCCCCTCGAGGCCGCGATGCGGCCTCATGTGGTAGTGATCAACGATGAACCTGATCAGGCTCCTGTAGAACTCCCCGACGGTCAGCGAGGCAAGCTCTTCCGCCGGATAGTCGCCTTGCTTGACGACGTTGGAGAAGGAGCGTCCCGCGAAATAGCGGCAGAGCCGCTTGATGATCCTGAAGAACGCTTCGATCGTGCCTCGCTTGCGCGGATCCTGCTCGGGGACGACGCGCGGTACGCTGACTCGCGAGGCGGCTGTGTCGAATTCGCTGCGAAATACCGGGCCGCCGTCCGTGGCCAGGTTGAGTGGGCGGCCGTGCATGTGCCAGGACGCCGTTGCTCCCGCAGCCTCGGCGAGCTCGCTCTTGTCGATCATGACCGACCTGAGGGCGCTCTTCGTCGCGGCGGTGGAGGGAGGGCCGAAGGCGAGGTTGAAGCCGACGATGGCTCTCGATGCGCAGTCGATCCCCGCCGTGAGCGTCGCTCGGATGCGCGGCACCAGGCTACGCTGTTTCGGCGTCAACGATTTCCAGAAACTTGACTTGACGACGAGCGTGTGGAGATCGACCTCCCAGTCGTCCATCTCGACACGTTCCAAAGCCCGCGTGACCTGCAATCCCTTTCCGACGGGCGTGTATTTCCGAAAAGCGTAGTCGCTCCCTTTGCGCCCGGCGTCCACCATGAACGGATCGAGCAGGTGGATCCTGCGTCGGACAGCATTGTGGCTCGCGTACACATGCTGGTGCCCGGGCAGGTTCTTGTTGATGTTGTACAGGGCAAGGTCCACGTCCTCGCAGATGTCGGCCATTCTAGGCTGCAGCAGGCTGGCGTATTTCCTGACCTCGATCGCGATCACGTCGGCTGCGCGAGGGTCCAATTGGTTCCGGTTGCCGCATTCGGAGTAGTGCGGACGCAGGCTCTCCATCCGGCAGTTGCCGTTGATAAAGCGCGCCAGCCATTTCTTCAGGGCGAAAGGGCTGGGATAGTCAAAGGCCTTGCGCACCTCGCCCTTAATCCTTCGCCCAGGCCGCCTGCGTTGTCCGAACATGTCGAGGTACCACCGATCCATAAGGTCGCGGTTTTCCTCGACGAACCGGGCGAAGTCATCAATGACGCGGCGCGGGCGCCAACGCCCTTGCAGGTTCGTGGCGGCATCCAGGAAACGGACACACCATTCCTTCTTCCACGCAAGAGTCCTGAGTTCTTCCTCCGACAGGTCGGTCAAATCGGAGTCGTCGAACCGCACGCGCAGGATAGCCAAGGCCTTCGAATAGTGACCCTCGTCGATCCGGATACGCTTCGACCGGATCAACGCGTTGATCTCCTTGTCGGATTTCACGACGAAGTAGTCTTCCGCGATCAGGTCGCCTGTCACGGGCTGGAGCACGTGCGTGTCCTTGACCTTCCTTTCGACCCTGAAGGACTGGCCATCGATGAGCAGCCGATCGTGGCGGCCAAACAGATGGGCTCTCTCGGCTCTTGTTGCCGAGGCAGGATTCAATACTTTCACGCCTCCCCCCCTTTTGTTGCTTTTCTTTTGCACTATCAAGCTTCCGTGATGAATGGATTAACGGCGCCCTTCGCGGGCGCCGTGGTTGACAAGGATTGCTTGATCCCCAAGCCGGACGTTGGCAGGGACCGCCAGCAGGCCCTTCTGGATCAAGGTGACGGCCGCACGCCAGCCGCGCTCGCCAAGTCCGCTTGCTTGGGCAATCTCGCGGAGCGAAATTCGAGCAGGCAGTTTTGGCAACGCAGCGGCCACGGTCGTCTGGGCTTCGAAGTCGTAGTCCGCTGCGTACGCCACGATGTCCTTGGCGTTCTCGATCTGTGCGAGGGTCAGGTCCTCCTCGGTGAGGATGCGGAACTCGTCGGCAATGCGGTCGCCGACCTGTTCGCAAACGAGCCGAAGGGTCTCGCGCAGGTCTTCGTCTACGTCGATCTTGTACTTCACGGCATACGCGATCCTGTCGCCCGACTGCCGCTGGATGAAGTCGATCCAGCACGTGCGTCTCTGTCCATTCTGGAAAAATTGCACCTTCTGCTGCTCGCGCAGCTCCAGCGTCTCGGGTTTTGCGAGAAGAAAGTACGCTACCGAATCCTCGAGGCCACTCTCGTACCAGACCCTCCGCTTGCGGAACGGGTCGACGACGAAGCCGACCTTGGAGTCGCGCTTCTTCGGCTGCGGCAGACGGTTGGCAACGCCGTCCTCAATTTCCAGGGCAGGGGCGTCCCGGCCCCAGTCACGTGAAGCGTCATCGGTATGGACAAGCCCCCGCCCGAGCTGCGGATGCTCGTCAACGGGTGGGCGAGGATGGGCCCGTGCCCGATCTTGAATCCGTGGCTGTAGTTCTTCAACGCTTCGGTTAGCAGCAGGTTATGGCAACGCATTTCAGTTTCCCTTTCTTGTCGGCGTGCGCATGCCGGCGGGCGGCGAGCGCCCGCTAGCCGATGGAAGGGCAACCAACACGGGCAGCGGCGGGGGCTGCGCGACCGTTAAGT
>NZ_RZSL01000022.1:0-25689 GCF_003997355.1 Mesorhizobium sp. M1E.F.Ca.ET.041.01.1.1
ACCTCACCCAGTCGACGCAGAAGCTCAACGCGGTCAACCGCAACCAGGCGGTGGCCAAGCCGCAGCGCCTTGGCCACCGCCTGGTTGCGGTTGACCGCGTTGAGCTTCTGCGTCGACTGGGTGAGGTACTGGTTGGCGGTGTGTACCGACAGTTTCAGAAGCTTCGCAATTTCTTCGCTGGTGTTGCCGTTGGCGGTCAGCTTCAGGCATTCGAGCTCGCGCTTGGAGATCGCGCGCGTCCTGCCGGTTTCGCCTGGACGGATCCGCGCGACCGCCGCGAACAGCGCAAAGCAGCGCGCGTGGATTTCACAGAGCGTGTCGTCCGACAGCGTGATGTCGGACCCAAGGAAGACGACCAGCCCGCACTGGCCGCGGTCCGCATGCACGGGAAAGGCGATGCCGTTGGTGCCGGGCGCCAGCGGCGCGGTCGGCTCGGCCCATGCCAGGCTCTCAAGGGTCTGCCGCGAGCCGGCGATGCCGTCATCCGCCCACCAGCGCGGCGTCGTCGAGATGCGGCTGTGGCGCACCATATCCTCGCCGCTGGCGCCCGAGATGAATTTGGTCGTGAGGGCGGTCGACGGATAGTCGGAATCGAAGCAGGCGACCAGGCGGGCGCGCTCCAGCGAAGGGCTGACGAAGAACAGTCCGAAACCGGAAGCGTTGATGTCGACAGCGATCCAGCGGCAGCGGCGCACGGCATCCGGGATGGTGACCGCCTGATGCGTTTCCGATCCAAGCGAGAACGCGCCGAACGGATTGCGCTGGTCGTTGAAAAGGGCGGCTGCGGTCTCTCTCTGCGCGTGTTTCAAATGATGCCGCTCCTGATCGCGGTCGCAATCGCCATCGCACGGTTGCTGGCCGCGAATTTCTGGATGGCATGCGTGATGTAGCTGTTGACGGTGTTCGACGAGACGCCAAGGATGAGCGCCACCTCGTCGGTGGTCTTGCCTTCCGACACCCAGAACAGGCATTCCCGCTCGCGGTCCGACAGAGGGTCCTGCATGGCGGCAGCGGCAATCAGTTGCGGGATGCAGGACAGCGCGTAGCAGCATTTCAGCTGCGCCTTCATCAGCGCAGGCAGATCGATCTTGCCGGCCTCCACGGCCGAGAAGAGCACGAAAAGACGCTGGCGGCCGACATTGAGCCTCAGCGAATAGATTTCGGCGTGGCCGAGCACGTCGAGCAGCCTGGCTTCCTCACTGGTCAGCAACGCGCCGGCGTCGGGGGCATGCGCCGCGACCAGCGGCTTGGGGCGCATGCCGGGTGCGGCGGTCAGCGGTCCCAGCGCAAGATTGGCGATCAGCCTTTTGCCGATCAGCTCTATGGCGTCGAAAATCCAGTTCGACGACACGATGCGGGCGTCGTTGCGGTCCTGGTCGTGCACGATGGCGACAAGCATGTAGCTGTCGGCGCCGATGTCGGCGGCAAGCTGCATGAAGAAACTGGTGAGATCGCCGCGGGACGTCAGGTGCGAGCCTGAGGCGTCGGGTTGGAGAGGCGCGGCGGGACTGCTCATCTTGATATTCTGGCCGGAATCGATCCCTGTGCCCGGTGCTGGCAAAAGCCGGCGGCCGGACCCGAAACGCATCACGTTGACGAAAACACACTCAAGGGCACGCACGGCGCCCAACCGAGCCGAATCCTTTTAGGGAACGCGCAGCCGTCCGCGTCTGGTGCCGGCCGGATGCCGGAACTGGAGACTTTGGGTGGTAGCCGCGCCCCCCGTGGACCGGCTGATTCGGGTCTAATCTACCTGCAGATGAATCCGACATCAAACGCGATTTGACAAAATCGAATCTGATGGACTCGTGTTGCGACTCAGAAGCCTCGCTTCGCGTTGCCTGGCGGCGATTCCGGCCTGAATTGAGCCGACGATTTCGGGCGGAATCGCCAAAAAAAATGCGCCCTCGGCCATCTCAGAGGGCGCATGTCCTTTCGATCAGCGCGGCTTAACGATCCTCGAAGCCGGTCAGTACGCCGACGGCGTTGATGCCGATCTCTTCCACAGCGTAGCCTCCTTCCATGACGAACAGCGTCGGCAGGCCGAGCTTGGCGATGCGGCGGCCGATCTTGGGATAGTCCTCGCTCTTCAGCTTGAACTGGCTGATCGGATCCTTCTCGAACGTATCGACGCCGAGCGACACCACGACGACGTCGGGGGCGTAGGCGGCAAGCCTGGCGCAGGCATCTTCCAACGATGCGTTCCAGCCGTCCCAATTGGTGCCGAAGGGCATCGGATAGTTGATGTTGAAACCTTCGCCTTCGCCCTCGCCGCGCTCGTCGGCATGGCCGAGGAAGAAGGGGTACTCGACCATCGGATCGCCATGCAGGTTGAGCACCTGGATGTCGCCGCGGCGGTAGAAGATTTCCTGCGTGCCGTTGCCGTGGTGATAATCGACGTCGAGGATCGAGACGCGCTTGGCGCCCTGGTCGCGGAACCATTGCGCGACGACCGCGGCATTGTTGATGAAGCAGTAGCCGCCCATGAAGGCGGCGCCCGCGTGGTGGCCAGGCGGACGGCAGAGCGCGAAGGCGGTCCGCTCGCCGCCCTTGACCAGGGCGGCCGCCGTCAGCGCGACGTCATAGGACGACTTGATCGCCGCCCAGGTGCCTTCGACGAAGGTGGCGCCGGCATCGAAGGAATAATAGCCGAGCAAGGCGTCGACGCGCTTCGGCGGCACGTCGCCGCGCAACCCGCGCGTCGGCCAGGTGAAGCCCATGGCCGAACCCTTGAAGCCGGCGGCGACCCATTCCGGCCACACGGTCGGCAGGAAGTCGACGTAGTGCGCTTCATGCACCCGCTTGGCCGCTGTGAGGTCGTGCTCGACCGGCCCGACGATCGGCCCAAGCTTCTCACTCTCTACCCTTGCCCTGATGAATTCGGCCCGCGACGGCTTCTCGAAACCCGGCACGATCGCTGACGTCACCAGTTCCATCTGCCCGGCATGACCGGCATGGAGAGGCGAAAAGACAGTCTTCATAGGAATTCCCCAGGAGTGCAAAATCAGTTGGAAATGCGAAATCAGTCGAGGTTCAGATAGGGGTTCACAAGAGCCAGCCACATGGCTTCCACATCGTCCTCGATGAGGTCGAATGTCTTGCGATCTCTCTTCAGCCCCACAAGCCTGCAGGCGTGTCCGACCTCCATCATCACCAAGCCCAACCGCTTGGCGATCTTTTCTTCAAGGGCCGGGTTCACATGTTGCAACCAGGCTGCGTAGAGGGCGATGATCTGCTTGTCATATTCGTCCTGGATCGGCCTGAGGTCGGCGTTGCCGGATATGGCTTCGATCACCGGCATCAGCGTGACGTTGTCCAGATAGAGCCTGGATGTGTCGATGAAGAGTTTGCGCACTTCGCGCCGAAACTCGTCGCGGTTGGTCGGCCGGGGGACGTTAATACGCTTCCGGATGACCTCGGGAAAGGACGACAGCCAGCGGCGGGCCAGGTCCAGAAGAATGGCTTCCTTGTTGGGAAAGTACTGATAGACCGAGCCGACCGAGAGGCCCGCACGTTGCGCGATGGCGAGCGTCGTCGGCGCCTTGGTTCCCTGCTCACGCGTCAGGATCAGCGCCGCGTCGAGAATCCTGTCGACCACCTTGCTTGACCGTTTTTGCCGCGGCTGCTTGCGCGGTTCGAGCGCTATCCTGGTCTTGCGGTCGAGACTGCGCTTCACTTTCCGATGCCCTCGTTCACCGCCCGGCCTCAGCACAGGCGCGGGGTGCTGTCCACTATACATTCCAAATTCCGGCCGTTGACAAACGCGAATAAACAGTCGCATTCTTTATCCACGCTGTCTTCCACGATAACAAGGGGAATTTCGAAGACGGCGCATCGGCATCGACTTTCGTCCCACGGCGCCGCCCCAGTGGAGCGGCAGCTCACTGGACTTGGCGCTGTCGGTCCCTCAGCAAATGTGGAGTCGCGATGTCGGTTGCGGTTGGTGGTGCGGATCTGATGGTCGTCAACGGTCGTGTGCTGACCATGGACGATGACAATCCCGCCGCCGAGGCCGTTGCCGTCAAGGACGGCGTCATCGTCGCCATCGGCAGCCGAGCCTCGATCGAAACGCTCAAAGGGCAGGCCACCAAGGTCATCGACGCCCAGGGCGGCTCCGTCCTGCCGGGCTTCATCGAAGCGCATATGCATCTGTTCGGCGGCGCGGCCGAGCTCGACAACCTGCATCTGGCGGGCGTGCATGGCTTCGACGCGCTGCGCGAAGCGATTCAGGGCTTCGCAGCGAAGCGTCCGAACGCCAGGCTGCTGCTCGGCGCCGGCGTCGATTATGCGATCCTGCCCGAGCCGGTGACGCGTCATCATCTCGACCGCATCATCCCCGACCGGCCCTTCGCCATGTCGGCTTCCGACCACCACACGATGTGGGCAAACACCAAAGCGCTGGAAGAGGCGGGCCTGCTGCACGGCAAGCAGGTAGGACAGGGCAACGAGATCGTCATGGGCGCTGACGGTCTCGCCGCCGGCGAGTTGCGCGAGGGCGAAGCGTTCGGCCCGATCCTCGAACATTTCGGGGCCAACCGGACGCGGCTCGGCCTGACAGGTCAGGAACCGGAGCCATATCCGTCGGCCGAGGAGCTGGCCGCCGATCGCGATCTGATGCACCGAGGGCTTCAGTGGTGCGCCAAGCACGGCATCACCTCGATCCAGAATATGGACGGCAACCTCTACCAGCTCGAGCTGCTTGCCGGCCTGGAAGAAGAGGGGCGGTTGCTGTGCCGCACAAAGATCCCGTTCCACTTCAAGAATTTCATGTCGCTGGACATGCTCGAAAAAGCCTCGCGCATGGCTGCGACCTATAATTCCGAATGGCTGTCGTCCGGCATGGTCAAGCTCTTCTATGACGGCGTGCTGGACTCCTGGACCGCGGTGATGGTCGACGATTATGCCGACCGGCCGGGCTGGCGCGGCGAGCCTCTATTTTCGCCCGAGCATTTCGCCGAGGTGGCGGTCGAGGCTGACAGGCGCGGCCTGCAGATCGCCGTGCATTCGATCGGTGACGGCGCCGTACGCGCCGTGCTCGATGGTTACCAGGCGGCGCTGGGGAAGAACGGCAGGCGCGACAGCCGGCACCGCATCGAGCATATCGAAGTCACCACGCCTTCCGACGTGCCGCGCTTCGCCGAGCTCGGCGTGCTGGCGTCGATGCAGCCGCCGCATCCACCGGGCGCCATGAATTTCCCGCTGGAGCCGACGATCTCGCGCATCGGTCGCGATAAGTGGCCGCTGAGCTATGCCTGGCGCACGCTGAAAGACGCCGGCGCGCGGGTCGTCTTCGCCTCCGACTGGCCGGTCTCGCCGGTTGACCCGATCCTGGGCATCCAGGCGGCGGTGATGCGCAAACCTTGGGCAGAAGGTCTGCCGGATCAGAGTTTCTCGCTCCATGAATCGATTGCCGGCTACACGGTCGAGGGCGCCTATGCCGAGTTCATGGAACATCGCAAAGGTTGCCTGAAACCCGGATATCTCGGCGATATCGTCGTCTTGTCTGCCGATATCGAGGCGACGGCGCCGGAAGCGCTGCACACCGTTCGGCCCGTCACCACCATTTGTGGTGGAAGGGTCACTTACCAAGCCTGAGGACAGCCAGACCCGAGGGTGGCATGGAGATTGCTTTTAAAAGTCGAGTGACAGCTCCGCAGTTGCCAAGCCAGTCGGCTTATGGTGACAATCAAACAGGAACAAACCTGCCGCCAAGAGCAGGCTCTCTCAATGGGGAAATCGTGCCGGAACAACCGGGTAAGAACGCGATCGAAGTTCGCGGTGTACGCAAAGTATTTGGAACCGGTGAAAACCAGGTAGCCGCTCTCGACACGGTGTCGGTGTCGATCCGCGAAAACGAGTTTTTCACGCTGCTCGGCCCGTCCGGATGCGGAAAGACAACGCTGCTGAGACTGATTGCCGGCTTCGATTTCCCAACCGCCGGCGAAATCCTGCTGCACGGCCAGGACATCGCGCCGCTGCCGCCATTCAAGCGCCCGGTCAACACCGTCTTCCAGAGCTACGCGCTGTTCCCGCATATGACGGTGGCTGAGAATATCGGCTTCGGGCTGGAGATGCTCGGCAAGCCGAAGGCGGAGATCGAAGCGCGCGTCGCCCAGATGCTAAAGCTGGTCAAGATGGAGGCGTTGAAGGCGCGCCGCACCAGCCAGATCTCCGGTGGCCAGCAGCAGCGCGTCGCGCTCGCCCGGGCGCTGGCGCCGCAGCCGAAAGTGCTGCTGCTCGACGAGCCGCTCTCGGCGCTCGACTACAAGCTGCGCAAGGAAATGCAGATCGAGTTGAAGCGTCTGCAGCACGAGACCGGCATCACCTTCATCTTCGTCACCCACGACCAGGAAGAAGCGCTGACCATGTCCGACCGCATCGCGGTCATGTCGGCCGGCAAGATCCTGCAGGTCGGGACGCCGCGCGATATCTACGACCGGCCGGCGGAGCGCTTCGTCGCCGACTTCATCGGCGAGACGAATTTCCTGGCCGGCACGGTGGTATCGAAGAAGCCCGGCGTGGCGACGGTCAAATTCGCGCGCAGTGCCACGATCGCCGCCGGTTATCCGGAAGGCTTCGATCCGACGGGCGAAGTGACGCTGGTGGTGCGTCCCGAGCATGCCGACCTGGTGCCGGACCCGGCCAAGGGCACGATCGCCGGAACGCTCTCCAACATCGTTTATTTCGGCACCGACACGCATTATCACGTGAAGCTCGATGGTGGCGAAAACTTCATGGTGCGCCACCAGAACAGCCGTTCGAGCCCGGTGACCTACGAGAAGGGCGCCAAAGTCGGCATCCAGTTCGAGGAGGACGCAGCCCGCGTCCTGAAAGACTGATGACGACAGCCACGCTCTCCCCAACCATGCCTTCCAAGGCCGCGTTGTTCGAGGCCCAGGCGGTGAAAGCCGGCGCGCGGCGCAACAGGCTGCTGTCGCTATCGGCGCTGATCATCATCGGCATTTTCGGCGTGCTGCCGCTCCTTATCATCTGCGTCTATTCGTTCCTTGTCGCGGCGCCCTATGGTGGCGTGCAGTGGCAGTTCTCGACCGACGCCTATCTGAACTTCCTGTTCCAGCGCGACATCTTCGACGACACGCTGCAATTCACGCCGGACTTCCTGATCATCTACCTGCGCTCGTTCCTGTTCGCGGTGGTGACGACAGTCATCTGCCTGCTGCTCGGCTTCCCGACCGCCTATTTCATGGCCACCCGCCCGCCGGCGCAGCGCAACTGGTGGGTGCTTCTTATCACCATTCCGTTCTGGTCGAACCTCCTGGTGCGTACGCTGGCGATCATGTTCATCATCCGCGACGAGGGCCTGATCAACAACGCGCTGATGGCATTGGGCGTGATCGATAAGCCGATCACCATGCTCTACACCAATTTCGCCATCCAGCTCGGCCTGCTCTACGCCTTCCTGCCGTTCATGGTGCTGCCGCTCTATTCGAGCCTGGAGAAGCTCGACTTCCGGCTGATCGAGGCGGCCTACGATCTCTACGCGACGCGCCGCCAGGTGCTGTGGCGGGTGATCATTCCGCTTTCCAAGCCCGGCATCATCGCCGGCTGCCTGCTGGTCTTCATCCCGGCGCTCGGTGCCTATGTGACGCCGCTGATCCTGGGCGGCGGTGTCCACCTGATGATCGGTGACCTGATTGCCCAGCAATTCGGTTCCGGGCGCAACTGGCCGCTCGGCTGCGCGCAGGCGCTGATCCTGATGGCCGCGGTGCTGGTGGCGCTCTACTTCTACGTCCGCAACACGTCGGGGAAGGTGCAGCATGGCTGAACCGCGCACCATCGACATCAAGGACCAGCCGGGCTTCCGCTCGATCGCCATCATCTGCCTGCTGGTGCTCTACATCCCGGTGCTCATCCTGATGATCTTCTCGCTGAACAGCGGCTCGCTGGTCACGCATTGGGAAGGCGTCACGCTCGGCTGGTACGGCAGCGCGCTGCGCAACGCGGAGTTCCACAACGCGGCCCGCAACACGCTGATCATTTCGGTCACCGCTACGATCGTCTCGACCATCTGCGCGACGCTTGCAGCGATCGGGATGACCAGAGTGAAGCCGTGGCGCGGGCTGGCGGCGGCCTTCATGGTGATCAACCTGCCGCTGATGGTGCCGGAGATCATCACGGCGGTGGCGACGCTCTCCTTCTTCGCGCTGATCGCCGGCACGTTCGGGCTGAATTTCGGCATCGGCAATTTGATCCTTGCCCATACCGTGTTCTGCATCCCCTTCGCCTATATGCCGATCCGGGCGCGGCTCGAGGACATGGACCTGACGCTGGAATATGCGGCGGCGGACCTCTACGCGACGCCGTGGAACGCCTTCAAGCGCATCACGCTGCCGCTGCTGGTGCCCGGCATCATGTCGGGCGCCGCGCTCGCTTTCATCGTCTCCTTCGACGATTTCACCATCACGCAGCTCGTCGCCGGTCCCGGCCAGACGACGCTGCCTCTCTACATCTGGAACCAGATTCGGCGGCCGATGACGCCGGAGATCAACGCCATCTCCACAATCCTGCTTCTGGTGTCGATCCTGTTCGTCTCGATCTCGTTCCTGATAGCGCGGCGACGCGCCAAATGACCCGTGAACTCCAACACAACAATGGGAAGGCAAGGAGAACATAAAATGTCTGGAAAACTGATGGCGGCCGTTTCCGCGGCCGTGCTGTTATGGGCCGTGCCCGCGCTCGCCGACGGCGAACTGCACATCTACAACTGGGGCGACTATACCAACCCCAAGCTGATCGAGAAGTTCGAGAAGCAATACAACATCAAGGTGACGCTGGACGACTATGATTCCAACGAAACCATGCTGTCCAAGGTGCGCGCCGGCAATTCCGGCTACGACATCGTGGTGCCGTCCGACTACACCGTGAAGATCATGATCGAAGAGGGCCTGCTCGAAAAGACCGAGCCCAACGCGATGCCGAACGGCAAGAACATCGATCCACGCTTCGTCGACATCTATTGGGACAAGGGCCGCCACTACACCGCGCCATGGCAGTTCGGCACGACGACATTCGCCGTCAATATGGACAAGTTCAAGGGCGACATCGACACGCTGGCGATCCTGTTCAATCCGCCGGATGAGCTGAAGGGCCAGATCAACGTGCTCGACGACGTCAACACCGTCATGCACGCGGCCGAACGCTATGCCGGCGTGCCGCGCTGTGGCGCCGACAAGGCCAATTTGAAGAAGATCAACGACATCCTGACGGCTGCCAAGCCGTCGTGGAAGACCTTCAGCTACGACACCATCACCAAGATCACCTCGGGCGACGTGGTCGTGACCGAGCAGTGGAATGGCGCAGCCTACCGCTCGCGCCAGAAGATCCCGGCGATCAAATATGCCTATCCGAAGGAAGGCATTGAGGGCTGGATGGATAATGTCGCGGTGCTGAAGGGCGCCAAGAACCTCGAGAACGCCAAGCTGTTCCAGGACTTCGTCATGGCGCCTGAGAATGCGGCGCTGATCTCCGAGTTCGCCGGCTACGACAACGGCATTGCCGGCAGCCACAAATTCCTGCCGGCGGAGTTCGCCAACTCGCCGGAGATCAGTCCGCCGGCCGGTTCGGCGACGCCGGAATTCGTGCCGCCGTGTCCGCCGGAGGTGGTGGAGATCTACAACAAGATCTGGACGAACCTGCGCAAATAGCTCCGCCGCAAAGCATGAAGGAGGGGAGGCTCCGGCCTCCCTTTCTTGTGTCCAGGGAGGAAATCCTGACGTCCTATCGCAACTCCGATCCGCGGCCGCCGATCATGCAGGGGTCGCCGCCGGCCATGGTGGTGCCAAAGCTCGACTGGGACCGGCCGCCCTGGAACCGCTGGGCTTTCCAGCATATCCGCGAGTTCCTGCCGACCGTGGAGGTCTGGCGCGGCCATGGCCATCGCCGTCGTCTCGAGCGTGCCGAGGTCGATCTCGACGGCCTGGCGGTGGCGGATGGCGAAGGCCGCCCAACGACGCTCGCCGGACTGCTCGACGAGACCTATACCGACGGCTTCCTGGTGCTGAAGGACGGCAGGGTTGCCTATGAGCACTACTTCAACGGCATGGACGAGCGCACGCCGCATCTGTCGCAGTCGATGGCGAAATCCGTCACCGGTTCTGTCTTCGGCATCCTGGTCGGGCGCGGTCTGATCGATCCGGCCAAATTGGTCACCGACTATCTTCCAGAGCTCGGTGAGACGGCCTGGGCTGGCGCCACCGTGCAGCACGTGCTCGACATGACGACGGGCGTGCGCTTCTCCGAGGAGTATACCGATCGCTATTCCGAGATCGGCCAGGTCGATGTCGCCAGCGGCTGGAAACCGGTGCCGCCGGGCAGCGATCCCGATTTCCATTGGCCATCGCATCTGTTCGAACTGATCCTGCGGCTGAAGGACAAGGTGCGCTCGCACGGCGAGGCCCTCGAATACCGCTCGATCGAAACCGACGTGCTCGCCTTCATCATGGAGCGGGTGAGCGGCAGGCGGCTGGCGCAGCTCGTCTCGGAAGAGCTCTGGCAAAAGCTCGGCGCCGACGAGAGCGCCTGCTTCACCGTCGACAGCGCCGGCTATGCGCTGGCCGACGGTGGCTTCAACGCGACGCTGCGCGACTACGGCCGCTTTGGTCAGCTCATCCTCGACAATGGCGGCGGGGTCATTCCGGCCGATTGGATCGCGGCGACGCGGACGGGCAGGCACGGACCGAATTTCAATCCGAGCCTTCCGGACGGCAGCTACCGCAACCAGTTCTGGATCGAGGATTCGCGCTCGCGCTCGCTGATGTGTCGCGGTGTGTTCGGGCAGTTGATCCACATCGACTGGGACAACAGGATGGTCGTGGTGAAGCTTTCGACCTATCCGGATTTCACCAACATCGCCTATTCGGTGGCGACGCTGAAGGCCGTGCACGCCATCGCCGCGGCTCTCGCCTGAAAATCAGAGACAAAAGTACCGGGAGACAATCGTGGCCGGCAAGACTGCGTTCGAGACCAGATACGGCTTTGCCCGCAAGGACGTGCGGCTCGACAACTGGCGGCTGAGGCCGTTCAGCCAATGGTCGTTCCAGAATGTCGGCGAACTCGTCCCGTCGGTGCATGTTGCCGCCGCGCCCGGCGGCGAGGAGCAGGCAAAGCCTCTCGGTGCGCTGCTCGAAGAAAAGGTCAAGCTCGCTGGCGGCGCCGAAACCGTCGAAGCCTTCCTCAGGCGTTCCGACACCGACGGGCTGTCGATCATGAAGGGCGGCAGGCTGATCGGCGACTGGGCGGCGCCGCATATGGCGTTCGGCCAGCGCCACATCGTCTTTTCGATCAGCAAATCGGTGACGGCCATCCTCGCCGGCATACTGGAAGACGAGGGGGTGTTCGACTTTGAAGCGCCGGTGACTGAGTACATTCCCGAAGCCAAGCGCTCGGCCTATGGCGATGCCAGCGTGCGCAATGTGCTCGACATGACGGTCAGCCTCGATTTCGAGGAAGCCTATCTCGATCCGGAAAGCGCCTTCGCCCGATACCGCCGCGCGACGCTGTGGAATCCCGGCGGCGGCTCGGAAAGCCTTGCGGCATTCCTGCTGACGCTGCAGCGCCTCGCCGAGCCGCACGGGCAGACCTACCGCTACCGCTCCCCCAATTCGGATACGCTGGGCATTCTTGTCGAGCGGGCATCCGGCAAACGCGTCAGCGACCTGTTAGCCGAGAAATTGTGGCTGCCGCTCGGCGCTGCGAGCGAGATGTCCGTCACCGTCGACATGGAAGGCACGGCGCGCACCGCCGGCGGCATGTCGATGACGCCGCGCGATCTTGCCCGCATCGGCGAGATGATGCGGCAGGGCGGCATGGCCAATGGCCGGCGCATCGTGCCTGAGGCCTGGGTGCGCGACACGGTTGCCACCGGCGGCAGCCATGAAGCCTGGCAGCGCGGCACGATGGCGTTCCTCTTCCCCGAAGGGCGCTATCGCAACAAATGGTACCAGATGGGCAAGGCAAGCGGCGCCTTCTGCGGCATCGGCATCCACGGCCAATGGATTTACGTCGACCCCAAGACGGAAGTGGTCATCGCCAAGATGTCGTCGCAGCCGGAGCCGGTGGATGACAAGCTTGACGTCGATATCGTAGCGTTTTTCGAGACACTGAGCGGCATGGTTTGAGGGGCTTATCGAGCCGACTGTCTATGTCGGCTCCGCCCCTCATCCGCCTGCCGGCACCTTCTCCCCGTATAGTGACGGGGAGAAGGAGGACGGCCACAGCCTCGGCGCCCTTCTTGCAACGCTGGCGACTGGCGAAACCGTCGATGAGAGCACCCCTCTCCCCGTCACCATACGGGGAGAGGGGTGCCGGCAGGCAGGTGAGGGGCGGCGCCCACGTTAGACCGCTTTCCTGTGGACCTTTCCGCCGGCCGAAACCAACCCGGTTGGCGCAGCCGGCATCCCGGCCTATGGTCGCCGCTCTTTCGACAGGGACCAGCATGGCATCGGACATCACGCGCATCGCAGCAATCATCGCGGCCGAGATCGGTTCGCGGCCGGAGCAGGCCGCGGCGGCGATCGGGCTTCTCGACGAAGGCGCTACGGTGCCGTTCGTGGCGCGTTACCGCAAGGAAGTCACCGGCGGGCTCGACGACACGCAGTTGCGCGATCTTTCCGAGCGGCTTGCCTATCTGCGCGAGCTCGATGCGCGTCGCGAGACGATACTCGGCTCGATCCGTGAGCAGGGCAAGCTGACCGAGGATCTGGAAGCCAAGATCGCGGCGGCAAGCACCAAGGCCGAGCTCGAGGACATCTACCTGCCCTATAAGCCGAAGCGCCGGACCAAGGCCGAGATCGCCAAGGAACGCGGGCTCGGGCCGCTGGCCGAAGCGATCCTGGCCGACCGTTCAGCGGTGCCGACCGAGCTCGCGCTCGCCTATGTCACCGAAGAAGTGCCCGAGGCGAAGGCGGCGCTCGAAGGCGCGCGCGACATCCTGTCGGAGCAGTTCGCCGAGAATGCCGATCTGGTCGGCAAGCTGCGCGCCTACATGAAGGAACGCGCTTTCCTGCGCGCCAGGGTCGTCGACGGCAAGCAGGAAGCCGGCGCGAAATTTTCGGACTATTTCGACCATGTCGAGCGTTGGGCCGGTGTGCCCAGCCACCGCGCCTTGGCCATGCTGCGCGGCCGCAACGAGGAAGTGCTGTCGCTCGACATCGAGGTCGATGTCGATGATCAATCGCCGGTGAAGCCGGTTGAGCGCATGATCGCCAACGCCTATGCGATCGGCGCGAGCTTGCCGGGCGATCGCTGGCTGATGGAGGTCGCCGGCTGGACCTGGCGGATAAAACTGTCGCTGCACCTGACGCTCGACCTGATGCGCGACCTGCGCGAGCGCGCCGAGGAAGAGGCGATCCACGTCTTCGCCCGCAACCTCAAGGATTTGCTGCTTGCAGCCCCCGCCGGTTCGCGGCCGACCATGGGGCTCGATCCCGGCATCCGCACCGGCGTCAAGGTGGCGGTGGTCGACGGCACGGGCAAGCTGGTGGCGACAACGACGGTCTATCCGTTCCCGCCGAGGAACGATGTGCGCGGCACCCAAGTCGAACTCGCCGCGCTTATCCGCCTGCACAAGGTGGAGCTGATCTCGATCGGCAACGGCACCGGCAGCCGCGAGACCGAGAAGCTGGTGGCCGACATGCTGTCGGATCTGCCGGCCGGTGCCGGGCCGAAGCCGCTCAAGGTGATCGTCAGCGAGGCGGGTGCCTCGGTCTATTCGGCTTCCGCGACGGCAGCGGCAGAGTTCCCGGGCCTGGACGTGTCGCTGCGTGGCGCGGTGTCGATCGCGAGGCGCCTGCAGGACCCGCTCGCCGAGCTGGTCAAGATCGAGCCGAAGTCGATCGGCGTCGGCCAGTACCAGCACGATGTCGACCAGTACCGGCTTGGCCGCTCGCTGGAAGCGGTGGTGGAGGACGCGGTCAACGCCGTCGGCGTCGACCTCAACACGGCGTCCGCGCCGCTGCTCGCGCGCGTTTCAGGGTTGGGGCCGTCGCTCGCGGAAGCAATCGTGGCGCATCGCGACGCCAGCGGTGCTTTCGGAACACGACGCGACTTGCTCAAGGTTGCACGGCTCGGGCCGCGCGCGTTCGAGCAGTGCGCCGGCTTCCTGCGCATCCCGAACGGCGTGGAGCCGCTCGATGCTTCCTCGGTGCACCCGGAAGCCTATGGCGTGGCGAAAAGGATAGTCGCTGCCTGCGGACGCGACGTGCGCTCGCTGATGGGCGACAGCGCGGCACTCAAGGCGCTCGACCCGCGCGTCTTCGTCGACGAACGCTTCGGTCTGCCGACCGTGCGCGACATCATCGCCGAGCTGGAAAAGCCTGGACGCGACCCGCGTCCCGGCTTCAAGACGGCGACCTTTGCCGAGGGTGTCGACGACATCAAGGACCTGAAGCCCGGCATGCTGCTCGAAGGCACCGTCACCAATGTCGCGGCCTTCGGCGCCTTCGTCGACATCGGCGTCCACCAGGACGGACTGGTGCATGTCTCGCAACTGGCCGACCGCTTCATCAAGGATGCGCATGAGGTGGTGAAGGCGGGCGACGTGGTGAAGGTTCGCGTCGTCGACGTCGACATCAAGCGCAAGCGCATCGGGCTTTCGATGCGCAAGGATGGCGGCGAGGGCGCTCCCCGCGGCGGCCAGCGAGATCAGGGGGGCAAGCCCGCGCCGCGCTCTCCGGCTCCGCATCGGCAACAGGAGCGGCCGGCGCAGGGCGCGTTTGGCGCGGCGCTCGCCGAGGCGATGAAGCGCAAATAGCTACCAGGCCAGAACAGCCGGTTCCTTCTCGACCTGGCCCAGCAGCCAATCGCGAAAGCTGGCGACGGGGGCATGGCCGCGCTTGTCGTGCGGCACGACGAGGTAATAGGCGCTGCGGCTCTGCATCGGTTGGCCGGGCGCCGGGACCAACTGGCCGCGCTGCAACTCGCCGGCAATCAGGATTTCCGGCAGCAGCGCGACGCCAAGACCTGCCATGCAGGCCTGGGCGACGGTGCCGAACTGCTCGAACTGCATGCCGGGGCCGGTCGGCGCGTCGAGCCCCTGATGCTCGAACCATTCGCTCCAGGCGCCGGGGCGCGTCGCCATATGCAGCAGCGGCAGGCGGCCGATATCGGCTGGCGTCTCGACCTTGCGCTCTGCGAGGAATTCAGGTGCTGCGACCGGAACGACGGTCTCGCGCATCAGAAGCGTGCAGTCCGCGTCCGGCCAGTCGGGCATGCCGTGATGGATCGCGGCGTCGAGCCGCTCGCGGGCAAAGTCGAAGCGGCCGATGCGCGTGGCGAAGTTGATGGTGATATCGGGATGGCGGGCGACGAAATCCGGGATCAGCGGCATCAGCCAGCGTGTGCCGAAGGTCGGCAGGATGGCGAGGTTAAGAGCGCCGCTATGCCGATTGCTCATCAATCCGAGCGCCGCATCCCGCAACTGGCCGAGCGCGGAGCGCACCGTTTCGGCATAGATCTCGCCCGCTGCCGACAGCCTGACATTGCGGCTGTCGCGCTCGAACAGCCGGCGTCCGAACTGCTCCTCCAACAGGTTGATCTGCCGGCTAATGGCACCCTGGGTCAGATCGAGCTCGCGGGCGGCGGCGGTGAAGGAGCCGAGACGCGCCACCGCCTCGAAGGCGGCAAGGGCGGCGGTGTTCGGCAGGAGACGGCGCTGGACGTTCATGATCTATTACTAACGCTCATTGATCCGTCATGCAATTTCGTTTGATTTTTTCCGTGCGGAGGCGGATAAGCCGGGCACCTCAAAAATACTGCCGGGAGAGCGGGCCATGGCCGCCGAGAAGAACGCCTTCGTGTGGAACGATCCTTTCCTGATCGAGGACCAGCTTTCCGAGGACGAGCGCATGGTGCGCGACGGCGCGGCTGCGTTCGCCGCCGACAAGCTCGCGCCCCGCATCGAGGAAGCCTATCTCGACGAGAAGACTGATCCCTCGATTTTCCGCGAGATGGGCGAGGCTGGCCTGCTCGGCATCACCATCCCGGAGGAATATGGCGGGCTCGGCGCGAACTACGTGACCTACGGGCTGGTGGCGCGCGAGGTCGAGCGCATCGATTCCGGCTACCGCTCGATGATGAGCGTGCAGTCGTCGCTGGTCATGTATCCGATCCATGCCTATGGCTCGGAAGAGCAGCGCAGGAAATACCTGCCGAAGCTCGCCTCCGGCGAATGGATCGGCTGCTTCGGCCTGACCGAGCCGGACGCCGGATCGGATCCGGGCGGCATGAAGACGCGCGCCGAGAAGACGGCGAACGGCTACAGGCTTTCCGGCTCCAAAATGTGGATCTCCAACGCGCCGATCGCCGACGTCTTCGTCGTCTGGGCGAAATCGGCAGTGCATGACAACCAGATCCGCGGCTTCGTGCTGGAAAAGGGCCTGAAAGGGCTGTCGGCGCCGAAGATCGGCGGCAAACTGTCGCTGCGGGCCTCGATCACCGGCGAGGTGGTGATGGAAGGCGTCGAGGTCGGCGAGGAGGCGCTGCTGCCCAATGTAGCGGGCCTGAAAGGTCCGTTCGGTTGCCTCAATCGGGCGCGTTACGGCATTTCCTGGGGCGCCATGGGCGCTGCAGAGGATTGCTGGCACCGGGCGCGCCAGTACGGTCTCGACCGCAAGCAGTTCGGCAAGCCGCTCGCCGGCACGCAGCTCTTCCAGAAGAAGCTCGCCGACATGCAGACCGAGATCGCGCTTGGCCTGCAGGGCAGCTTGCGCGTCGGCCGGCTGATGGACGAAGGCAAGATGGCGCCGGAGATGATCTCGATCGTCAAGCGCAACAATTGCGGCAAGGCGCTCGACATCGCCCGCCACGCCCGCGACATGCATGGCGGCAACGGTATCCAGATCGGCTACCACGTCATGCGCCATGCGCAGAACCTGGAGACGGTGAACACCTATGAGGGCACGCATGACGTGCATGCGCTGATCCTCGGAAGGGCGCAGACGGGTATTCAAGCGTTTTTCTAAGCCGGCAATGCTGCTTAAATTAGGTGCAGCGCAACATCTCTGCTTGGAGAATGCCCAGGACTTGTGTCAGGGTTCGGCGATTGAAACGCCGTTCCCCGGGGCACCATGGCAATACTGGCAGCCGTCCACCACCTGACCCATTACAAATACGATCGGCCGGTGGTGCTCGGCCCCCAGGTGATCAGGCTGCAGCCGGCGCCGCATTCCCGCACCAAGGTGCTCAGCCACTCTTTGAAGGTCGAGCCGAAGAACCACTTCGTCAACCTGCAGCAGGACCCCTACGGCAACTTCCTCGCCCGCTTCGTCTTTCCGGAGCCGGTGAACGAGCTGAAGATCGAAGTCGACCTCGTCGCCGACATGACGGTCTACAACCCGTTCGATTTCTTCGTCGAACCCTCGGCCGAAACCTTTCCCTTCGACTATCCGGAAGAGATCAGCGAAGACCTTGCCATCTACCGGACGCCGGAGCCGGTGGGACCGCTCTTGTCGAAGTTCCTGGAGAGCATCGACCGCAGGCCGACAAACACCGTCAATTTCCTCGTCGACCTCAATGCGCGGCTGCAGCGCGAGATCGCCTATATCGTGCGCATGGAGACCGGCGTCTACTCGCCGGAGGAGACACTGGCCGCGGGCAAAGGCTCGTGCCGGGATTCGAGTTGGCTGCTGGTGCAGATCCTGCGCAACCTCGGCGTCGCCGCGCGCTTCGTCTCCGGTTACCTGATCCAGCTCAAGCCCGATCTCGTTTCGCTCGACGGACCGCCCGGAACCTCGGTCGACTTCACCGACCTGCATGCTTGGTGCGAGGTCTATATTCCGGGCGCCGGCTGGATCGGCTTCGATCCGACCTCCGGCCTGCTTACCGGCGAAAGCCATGTGCCGCTTGCCGCTACGCCGCATTTCCGCAACGCCGCGCCGATCTCCGGCATGGCGAGCTTCGCCAATGTCGATTTCAACTTCGACATGCGCGTCGACCGCATTGCCGAGCATCCGCGCATCACCAAGCCGTTCTCCGACGAAAGCTGGGAAGCGCTCGATGCGCTGGGCAACAAGGTCGATGCCATTTTGCACGAGCAGGACGTACGGCTCACCATGGGCGGCGAGCCGACCTTCGTGTCGATCGACGATTTCGAGTCCGCCGAATGGAACACGGCCGCCGTCGGTCCGACCAAGCGCGACAAGGCGGATCAGCTCATCCGACGACTGCGCGAGCGCTTCGCGCCGGGCGGCTTCCTGCATTACGGCCAGGGCAAATGGTATCCGGGCGAGAGCTTGCCGCGCTGGACCTTTTCGCTCTACTGGCGCGCCGATGGCGAGCCGGTGTGGCGCGACCCCTCGCTGATCGCGCAGGAAAAGAGCACGGTCTCTGTCGGGCCTGAGCAGGCCGAAAGCTTGCTCACGGCGATCGCCGGCGAACTCGGCCTCGACAAGGCGATGGTCAGCGAGGCCTATGAGGATCCGGCCGAATGGCTGCTCAAGGAAGGCAAGCTGCCGGACAATGTCGATCCTTCCAATTCGAAGTTGGAGGATCCGGAAGAGCGCAGCCGCATGGCGCGCGTCTTCGAGCGCGGCCTGACCAAGCCGTCGGGCTATGTTCTGCCGGTGCAGCGTTGGAACAGCCAGGCCGCGGGGCAGCGCTGGCGCTCGGAGAAATGGAAGACACGGCGCGGGCGGCTGTTCCTTGTCCCTGGCGACTCTCCGGTCGGCTATCGTCTGCCGCTCGGCACGCTGCCCTACGTGCCGCCGGCGCAGTTTCCTTACATCGTGCCGGTCGACCCCTCTGTGCCGCGCGGCGCCTTGCCTGCGCGCGAGGCGATCTTGCCGGAAACCGCTCCGGTTGAGCCTGAAGGCGCCGACGAAATGGCCCGTCGTCAGCAGGCGGTATCCTTCACGGCAGCGACTGGCCAGCAGGACCGCGTCGAGCAGGAGATCACAGAGATCGGCGGCGCGGTGCGAACGGCCCTCACCGTCGAGCCGCGGGACGGCCGGCTCTGCGTGTTCATGCCGCCGGTCGAGGCGCTGGAGGATTATCTTGAACTGGTGGCCGCGGCCGAGAATGCGGCGAAGGCGGTTGGGCTGCCGGTGCATATCGAAGGCTACGGCCCGCCCCACGATCCGCGCCTCAACGTCATCCGCGTTGCGCCGGACCCAGGCGTCATAGAGGTCAACATCCATCCGGCCGCCAACTGGCAGGAATGCGTTGCCACGACCACGGCGATCTACGAGGAAGCCCGGCAGTCGCGGCTTGGGACCGACAAGTTCATGATCGACGGCCGCCATACCGGCACCGGCGGCGGCAACCATGTTGTGGTCGGCGGCGCGACGCCCAACGACAGCCCGTTCCTGCGCCGGCCGGACCTGTTGAAGAGCCTGGTGCTGCAATGGCAGCGGCATCCGTCGCTGTCCTATCTGTTTTCCGGCCTGTTCATCGGCCCGACCAGCCAGGCGCCGCGCTTCGACGAGGCGCGGCACGATTCGCTCTATGAGCTCGAGATCGCGCTGGCGCAGGTGCCGCATCCGGACAAGGGAGAGGCGCCCTTGCCGTGGCTGGTCGACCGGCTGTTCCGCAATCTGCTCACCGATGTCACGGGCAACACGCATCGCTCGGAAATCTGCATCGACAAGCTGTTCTCGCCGGATGGCCCGACCGGCCGGCTCGGGCTGGTCGAGTTCCGCGGCTTCGAGATGCCGCCCAATGCGCGCATGTCGCTTGCCCAGCAGTTGCTGGTCCGCGCCATCATCGCCCGCGCCTGGAAGAATCCGTTCGACGGCCGCTTCGCGCGCTGGGGCACCTCGCTGCATGACCGGTTCATGCTGCCGCATTATGTCTGGGCGGATTTCCTCGATGTTCTTGAAGACTTGAAGCTCAACGGCTTCGACTTTCGCCCCGAATGGTTCGCCGCGCAGCTCGAATTCCGCTTTCCGTTCTGCGGCGAAGTGCAGCATGCCGGCATCAAGCTGGAGCTGAGGCAGGCGCTGGAGCCCTGGCACGTGATGGGCGAGCAGGGCGCGATCGGTGGCACCGTCCGCTTCGTCGACTCGTCCGTCGAGCGGCTGCAGGTGAGGACCGAAGGACTGAACCCTGAGCGCCATGCCATCGTCTGCAACGGCCGCATCGTGCCGATGAAGGTCACCGACAGCAGGGAGATCGCGGTGGCGGGTGTGCGCTTCAAGGCCTGGCAGCCGGCCTCCGGCCTGCATCCGGCCTTGCCGGTCAACACGCCGCTGATCTTCGACATCTATGATCGCTGGTCGGGCCGCTCGATCGGCGGCTGCGTCTACCATGTCGCGCATCCGGGCGGCCGCAACTACGACACCTTTCCGGTCAACGGCAACGAGGCCGAGGCGCGGCGGCTTGCCCGCTTCGAGCCGCGCGGCCACACACCGGGCAGCTACGTGCTCGAAGCCGAAGAAGCCTCTGAAGACTTCCCCATGACCCTTGACCTCAGGCGGCCGGCGAGACTCTGATCCACCATGGCCAAGGGGAATCAGAAACGGGCGGGCGGCAGGCCGCGGGCGCAGGGCCTGCTGGAGCGCTACCGTCCGATCGACGGTGTCGTCGACGAGATGGTCGACGCATCAGGCAATCCGCGCCCGGCCTGGCGTTCCTTCATCGAAGCGCTCGATGAACTGGGGGCTGAGACGCTCGGACAGCGATTTGCCCGCGCCGACCAGTATCTGCGCGACGCGGGCGTCTACTACCGCGTCTACGACAAGGCCGGCGCCAACGAACGCGAATGGCCGCTGGCGCATGTCCCTCTGCTAATCGACGAGAAGGAATGGGCCGAAATCAGCGCCGGGCTCGTCCAGCGCGCCGACCTGTTCGAGGCGATCCTGACCGACGTCTACGGTCCGAACCGGCTGGTCGAGAAGGGCATCCTGCCGGCCGGGTTGATCGCGGCCAGCCCCGAATATCTGCGCCCGGTCGTCGGCGTCCGGCCGGCCAGCGGCCATTTCCTGCATATGGTCGCTTTCGAGCTTGGCCGCGGACCGGACGGCCGCTGGTGGGTGCTGGGCGACCGCACCCAGGCGCCGTCGGGCGCCGGCTTCGCGCTGGAGAACCGCGTCGCCACCACGCGTGCGCTGTCCGACATCTATGGCGAAATGCATGTGCACCGTCTTGCCGGCTTCTTCCGCCGCTTCCGCGACGCTCTGAACGGCATGGCAAGGGAGTCCGGCGGACGCGTCGCCATCCTGACGCCAGGACCGCTCAACGAGACCTATTACGAGCACGCCTATATCGCGCGCTATCTCGGCATCATGCTGCTCGAGGGCGAGGACCTGACCGTCTCCGGCGGCCGCCTGATGGTTCGCACCGTTTCGGGCCTGATGCCGATCGGCGTTTTGTGGCGGCGGCTCGATGCGGCCTTCGCCGATCCGCTCGAGCTCAACCCGGACTCGCAGATCGGCACGCCGGGCCTGGTCGAGGCGATCCGCCGCGGCACGGTCTCGGCCGTCAACGCGCTGGGTTCGGGCCTGATGGAAACGCGGGCGTTGCTTTCCTTCCTGCCCAGGATCGCCCAGGAACTGCGTGGCGAGGATCTCTCCCTGCCGAGCATCGCCACGTGGTGGTGCGGGCAGCAGACCGAACGCGACCATGTGCTTGCCAACATCGACCGCATGGTGATTGGCCCGGCGCTGTCGACGCGGCTCGCCTTTGAAGACGATGGCGCGACGCGGCTGGGCTTGGCGCTTTCGTCAGGGGAGCGGGCGGAACTGATCGCGCGGATCGAGACGGACGGTGCCGGCTTTGTCGGCCAGGAAGCCGTTACGCTTTCGACGACGCCGGTCTTTGCCGGCAGCCGGCTGGAGCCGCGGCCCGCCAGCCTGCGGGTCTATCTGGCGCGCACCCAAGAAGGCTGGACCGTCATGCCTGGAGGCTTTGCGCGCGTCGGCTTCTCGCTCGACCCGACGGCAATCGCCATGCAGCGCGGTGGCCAGGCCGCCGATGTCTGGGTGGTCAGCGACAGGCCGGTCGAACGCGAGACGCTGCTGCCGCAGGAGACCGACGGTTTCACCCGGACCATGCCCGGCAGCCTACCAAGCCGCGCGGCGGAGAACCTGACCTGGCTCGGCCGCTATATCGAGCGCTCGGAAGACACGGTGCGCGTGCTGCGCGCCTATCATGTCAGGCTGGCGGAGACGTCCGATCCCGATATGCCGCTGCTCGCCGATATCAGGGACTATCTCGAGCCGTTCGGCATCGAGGTCGAATCGGCGATCCCGCTTGGCCTGATCGGCACGTTGGACAGCGCCGTCTACAGCGCCGGACAGATCCGCGACCGCTTCTCGCCGGACGGCTGGCTGGCGCTGAAGGATCTGTCGAAGACGATCCATAGATTCGCCGGAACGGTGGCGCCTGGCGACGACGCGACGCGCGCGATGACCGTCATGCTGCGCAAGCTTGCGGGCTTCTCGGGCCTGCTGCACGAGAACATGTACCGGTTCACCGGCTGGCGATTCCTGGAGATCGGCCGCCGGCTGGAGCGCGGCATCCAGATCGCCCGGACGCTCGCCCGACTGACTGGAAACGGCGCGCCGGACGGCGCGCTCGACATGATGCTGGAGATCGGCGACAGCGTGATGACCCACCGCCGGCAATATCCGGTGCAGGCCGGCCGGCGCACGGTGATCGACCTCCTGGCGCTCGATCCGCTCAATCCGCGCTCCATCCTGTTCCAGCTCGAGCGGCTGAAGGCCGAGATCGGCATGCTGCCTTCGGTCGGCGGCGAGGGGCATATGTCGCCCGCGGCGAAGGAAATCCTACAGCTCAACACGGCGACCGCTGTGATGGAACCGTCGGACATGACCGCCAGGGTGCTAGACGAGCTCGCCAACCAGATCGGTGATCTCTACAACAGCCTCGCCAAGGCCTATTTCGGTTAGATGCTTTACGACATCAGGCTTCATCTGCATTACGAATACGCCTCCGCCGCCGGCGGCGGCCGGCACCAGGTGCGCGTCTTGCCGCAGACGATCGCCGGCGTGCAGCGGGTGATCGCCGCGTCATTGTCTTTTCAGCCGATGCCGTCCGAACGGGCGGATTTTTCCGATTTCTTCGGCAACAACGTCACCTCGATCGCCTTTCGCGAGGCGCATGAGGAACTCGACATCAGGATGAGCGCGCGGGTGTCGGTCTCGCGGCCGGAACCAGGGCTGGACGTTTCGCCCGACATCCACGGTTTGAGGGCGGAACTGGATGCCGTGCGCTCGCTGTCCCCTGCCGCGCCGCATCATTTCCTCGCCGCCAGCGACTATGCCGGCCTCGATGCGGCGATCACCGCCTATGCGCGGGAGAGTCTCTCTGGCTCCACGGTCGGCACCGCGGTCGATCTCTGCAACCGCATCCATCGCGATTTCACCTATGACGGCAAGGCGACCACCGTGCAGACCCGGGGCAGCGACGCTTTCGCGCTCAAACGCGGGGTGTGCCAGGACTTTTCGCACATCATGATTGCCGGCCTGCGCGGCCTGGGCATTCCCGCCGGCTATGTCAGCGGCTTCCTGCGCACCATTCCGCCGAAAGGAAAACCGAGGCTCGAGGGCGCCGACGCCATGCATGCCTGGGTAAAGGTCTGGTGCGGCCGCGATGCCGGCTGGCAGGAATTCGATCCAACCAACGGCATGCGGGCGAGCAACGACCATATCACGGTCGGGCACGGCCGCGACTATTCCGACGTGGCGCCGATCGTCGGCGTCTTGAAGACCACCGGCGGCCAGGTCGGCGAGCAGGCGGTCGACGTCATTCCGGTCGCCGCCTGAAGCCGCGCGAGCGGCATCGATCGCGCGGGCTGCTTCTCAACTCGCGACGCGACGCCGGGTCTCGATCTATCATAGCCAGTTGCAAAGCGCCTGATGGCTGGCGGGCCGGGGTTGGCGTCGCTCCGCAATGTGGAACCAGCCGCCTGTCGCGCGGCTTATCTACGGACCAGTTCCGTGGAGCCATTATGCTGCAACGAGCACAATCGTCCTCGGACCGCCTGGCGGGTGGTACGAAGATGCAGGGGAACGGCGCGCAAAGTTCGGCCGAAAGCGCGTCGCTCAGCTATGTCAGCGATGCCGATCCGGGCATCCGGCGCCGGAGAAAAGGCAAGGGATTTGATTACGCTGACCCGAACGGAGGCGCGGTCAGCGCGGCGACGCTTGACCGCATCAAAGCGATCGTTATTCCGCCCGGGTGGACGGATGTTTGGATTTCGCCTGACCCGGACGGGCATATCCAGGCGACCGGCCGGGATCAGCGCGGGCGCAAGCAGTACCGCTATCACGCGCAATGGACCGAGGAGCGGGACGGCGTCAAATATTCCAGCCTTGTCGCTTTTGCCGAGGCGTTGCCTGAACTGCGGAGCCGCATCGATGCCGACCTGCGCCGGCACGGCCTGCCGCAGCAGCGTGTGGTCGCAGCGATCGTCTGGCTGCTCGACAACACCATGATCCGCGTCGGCAATGCCGCCTACGCCCGGGACAACAAGAGCTTCGGGCTGACCACGCTGCGCGACCGACACGTCGATATCGAGGGTTCGAGGCTGCGCTTCGCCTTCAAGGGCAAGTCCGGCAAGGAATGGAAGCTGAGGCTCGTCGACCGCCGCATCGCCAAAATCGTGCGCGGAGCGCAGGACCTGCCGGGCCAGAACCTGTTCCAGTATCTCGACGAGGAAGGAAACCGCCGGCCGGTGCGCTCCGAGGATATCAACCGCTACATCCGTGAGGCGTCCGGCGTGGAATTCAGCTCAAAACATTTCCGCACCTGGGGCGGCACAATTCATGCGGCGTCGCTGTTTGCGCAGACGGAACTGCCCGAAAGTGCCCCCCAGCAAAAGCGGATGATAAACAGCATCGTCGACAAGGTCGCCGAACGATTGGGCAACACGCGAGCCGTCTGCCGCAAATGCTACATCCATCCGCTGGTCTTCGAGGCGTGGTCGCAAGGCAAGCTGCTCGACGAAATGGCGGAAGCCAACAGACGGAAGCGTCTCATGCCCGGCCTCGACGAAGAGGAGACGCTGGTGCTCAGATGGCTGCAAGCGCGCGGAGCCTGACATATCGCGAGGGCACGGGATAAGCCCGTGATCGCCCTATGAATTTTTTTTGTCGACCTTGTGTCGGGAAGGGTCCTACTGTCGCGTCCTTTGATACGGAAAGGACGAGACCATGCTCTACGCCATCCTCTGCTACGCCTCCGAAGACGTCGTCTGCTCCTGGAGCAAGGAACAGGACGACGAGGTGATGGCAAAGCTCCTCAACGTACAGGACAAATACGCCAAGGCAGGTCGGCTTGGACCCGTGGCCCGTCTCTTGCCGACCACCGCCGCGACGACGCTGAGGAAGGTCAAGGGGGAATCGGTCGTGCTCGACGGGCCCTTCGCCGAGACCAAGGAGCAGTTCCTCGGCTTCTACACGCTCGAATGCCGCGACCTTGACGAGGCGGTCGATTTCGCCCGCGAGCTCTCCGAGGTCAATCCGAGCGGCGGCTCCTACGAGATCAGGCCGATCTCCATCTTCAATCCGACCAAGGTTGCCGTATGACCGATCTTGCCTGGATCAGCAACGCGATCAGCACCGCCCGTCCGCAGGCGATGGGCGCGCTGCTGCGCTATTTCCGCGATCTCGACGCCGCGGAAGAAGCTTTCCAGGACGCATGCTTGAGGGCATTGAAGAACTGGCCGAAAAACGGGCCGCCGCGCGATCCGGCGGCCCGTTTTTCGGCCAGTTC
>NZ_RZSL01000230.1:0-8990 GCF_003997355.1 Mesorhizobium sp. M1E.F.Ca.ET.041.01.1.1
GGCGATCACGGCGTCGAAATTGCCCGGCAGCTTGCCGGCAAGGCGGCGCTCGAATTCGCCCTGCAGCTTGGCGTCGGCCTTGGCGAGCCGGCCTTCCCAGTCGGCGCGCGCCTTGGCGCCGGCCTTGCCGACCGCGCGCCAGGCGTCGAGGATGTCGGCCGGCACCTCGAAGGGCGGCGACTCCCAGTTGAAGAATTTGCGGGCGCCGGCGATTTCCTCGGCGCCGAGCGGCGAGCCATGCGCCTTGTTGGTGCCGGCCTTGGTCGGGGCACCGAAGCCGATGGTCGTCTTGCAGGCGATCATCGTCGGCTTGTCGGAATGGCGGGCGGCTTCGATGGCATAGGCGATCGCTTCCGGATCGGTGCCGTCGATGTGGCTTGCGTTCCAGCCGCTGGCCTGGAAGCGGGCGACCTGATCGGTGTTGTCGGCGAGCGAGACTGGACCGTCGATCGAGATGTTGTTGTTGTCCCAGAAGACGATCAGCTTGTTGAGCTTGAGATGACCGGCAAGGGCGATGGCCTCCTGGCTGATGCCTTCCATCAGGCAGCCGTCGCCGGCCAGCACATAGGTGTAATGGTCGACGAGGTCGTTGCCGAACGCAGCATTCATGATGCGCTCGCCCAGCGCGAAGCCGACCGAATTGGCAAGGCCCTGGCCGAGCGGGCCGGTGGTTGTCTCGATGCCGGCGGCATGGCCGTATTCGGGATGGCCCGCGGTCTTCGATCCGAGCTGCCGGAAGTTCTTGATCTGGTCGATCGTCATGTCCTCGTAACCGGTGAGGTAGAGGAGCGAGTAGAGCAGCATCGAGCCGTGGCCGGCCGACAGGATGAAGCGGTCGCGGTCGGCCCAGTGCGGGGCCTTGGCGTCGAATTTCAGGAAGCGGGTGAACAGCACCGTGGCGATGTCGGCGCAGCCCATGGGCAGGCCCGGATGGCCGGAATTCGCCTTCTCGACGGCGTCCATGGAAAGGAAACGGATAGCATTGGCCATCCGGTCATGTTGTTCACGCGAGGTCATGCTTCCTCCGGAAGTGGGTTGGAGCCTTGGGTGAGCCCTTGGGGGAGAGCCCTTGGAAAGGATGCCGCGACACATAGCAGGCGCGGCCCTTGAGTCAACAAATCGGTCGACTTTTGCCGGGCTTGTGAAGGGGTCGGATGCGCTACATTAGCGTTAGCGGGGGACAGTCGCGAGAGCTTTATTGACGCGCGCTTCACCCGGCGCCTAATCTTTCCGACATAACGCGTTCTGAACGCGAGCGATTCGGTGACGGGCAGGGCATAGGACGAAGGCCATGACCGGGGAAACGACCCTTAAAGAAGTCATCGCCAGGCTCGGCAAGGCCATGGAAGGGCTGGAAAGCGCCGTGGCGGCGCGGCTCGAGCATGAGCGCGACTATTCCGAGGCCGAGGCCGAGGTGCAGCGCATGAATGCCGACCGCTCGCGGCTGGCGCAGGAGCTCGACAATTCCGAAGCCCGCGCCGAACGGCTGGAAGATGCCAACAAGGAAGTGTCGCGCCGGCTGGTGACCGCCATGGAAACCATCCGCGCTGTACTCGACAGGTAGTCCAATGGCACAGGTGACGGTTTCCATCGACGGCAAGCAGTACCGGATGGCTTGTGACGAAGGCCAGGAAGAGCATCTGATCGATCTCGCCGAGCGCTTCGACCGCTACGTCATGCACTTGAAGGATTCCTTCGGTGAGATCGGCGACCAGCGGCTGACCGTGATGGCCGGCATCATGGTGATGGACGAGCTCTCGGAGCTCAACAAGCGGGTCAAGGGCATGGAGAGCGAAGTGCTGACGCTGCGCAAGACGCGCGACGAGGCGCTGACCAAGGCCGACAAGAGCGACAGCGTGCTGACCACCGCGCTCGGCGCATTGGCGCAGCGCATGGAAGATCTCGCGACGACGCTGGCGGTGAAGAAGGCTTAAGCCGCTTCGTCCAGTCCCCCACGGAAATTCCTGCTGTCTTTTCCAGGAAAAGACGAAATTTTTCCGCCGCTTCGATCACGCTTGCAGGCACAAGCCTTTTGAACACAGCCGTCCGGCGGTATAGAAGGCGTAGCCAGGCCGATGGGGTTGGCCCGTCGGCGACATGTCACAGGGTAGGGAGCACGTCATGAGCCTTCGTATCAACGATATCGCGCCGGACTTCACGGCTGACACCACGCAAGGAACGGTGAATTTCCATCAGTGGATCGGTGACGGCTGGGCGGTGCTTTTCAGCCATCCGAAAGACTTCACGCCGGTCTGCACGACCGAGCTCGGCACGATGGCCGGGCTGGAAGGCGAGTTCAGGAAGCGGAACGTCAAGATCATCGGCATTTCGGTCGATCCGGTATCGAGCCACGAAAAGTGGCATGCCGACATCAAGACCGCGACCGGCCAAACGGTGAACTATCCGCTCATCGGCGACAAGGACCTCAAGGTCGCCAAGCTTTACGAGATGCTGCCGGCGGGCGCCGGCGAGACCTCGGAAGGCCGCACGCCGGCCGATAACGCCACCGTGCGCTCGGTCTACGTCATCGGCCCCGACAAGAAGATCAAGCTGGTGCTGACCTATCCGATGACCACGGGCCGCAACTTCGATGAGATCCTGCGCGTCATCGATTCCGTTCAACTAACGGCCAAGCACCAGGTCGCGACGCCGGCCAACTGGAAACAGGGCGAGGACGTCATCATCACCGCCGCGGTCTCCAACGAGGATGCGATCAAGCGCTTCGGTGCCTATGAGACGGTGCTGCCGTATCTGAGGAAGACCAAGCAGCCTTCGGCAGGCTGATATTCAGGTGGTCCCGGCCTGCAAATGGCGGCTTCCTGCGCTTCCGGTGCTCACGTACTTTAAGTGCGCTCCGCTCCGGCCTACGCCGGCCGAAGCCCTTATAAGTGTCTCCGCTCTATGAAGGCTACGGCCGGCGTAGGCCGGTTCTCGGAAGCCACCATTTTCGGCTCGGGCTGACCTGAATCTCAACCCGCCTTACCAGCCAGTTACGACAACAAAAAAGGCGGCGCTGAAGCGCCGCCTTTTCATATTTCATTTCTGCCTAGCCTTAAGCCGCCGGCTGCGCTTCGATGGTGCGCAGAGCCTGGCTCTGGCGCTTGGCGGCGGCCTTGACCGCGTCCTGCACCTTCTCGAAGGCGCGCACCTCGATCTGGCGCACGCGCTCGCGGCTGATGTCGAACTCGGCCGACAGCTCTTCCAGCGTCAGCGGCTCTTCGGCCAGGCGACGCGCCTCGAAGATGCGCCGCTCGCGCTCGTTGAGCACCGACAGGGCGCCCGACAGCATGGCGCGCCGGCTTTCCAGCTCGTCCTGCTCGATCAGCATTTCTTCCTGGCTTTCGTGGTCGTCGACCAGCCAGTCCTGCCATTCGCCGGACTCACCCTCGCTCGCCCTGATCGGGGCGTTGAGCGAAGCGTCGCCCGACAGGCGGCGGTTCATCGACACCACTTCGGCCTCGGACACGTTGAGGCGCGTGGCGATCTCGGCGATCTGGTCGGGCTTGAGGTCGCCGTCGTCGAGCGCCTGGATTCTGCCCTTCACCTTGCGCAGGTTGAAGAACAGGCGCTTCTGGTTGGCGGTGGTGCCCATTTTGACCAGGCTCCACGAGCGCAGGATGTATTCCTGGATCGAGGCCTTGATCCACCACATGGCATAGGTAGCGAGCCGGAAGCCGCGCTCCGGTTCGAATTTCTTCACAGCCTGCATGAGGCCGACATTGCCTTCCGAGATCACTTCGCCGATCGGCAGGCCGTAGCCGCGATAGCCCATGGCAATCTTGGCGACGAGCCTCAGATGGCTGGTGACGAGCTTGTGCGCAGCCGAAGTGTCCTCATGCTCGGCATAACGCTTGGCGAGCATGTACTCTTCCTGCGGCTGCAGCATCGGAAAGCGGCGGATTTCTTCCAGATAACGGGCGAGACCGCCTTCACCGGAAACGATACTGGGTAATGACTGGGCCATGATAGCGCCCCCTCTCTATTAGAGTGGTGCCCCCTTAACGCGGCGGGCATGTGACGCGAATGCCTAAGGCTCATTCGCGGCAAGCGGTATATATAGGAACAAAACCAGAAAGGACAGCTTTTGTTCAACACGAAACAGTGTGTCACGTTGAAGTGAACAACGCCAGTCAGGTTTTTTGATGGCTGGTTTGAAGCGTCTTGATGACCGGTTCAGAGCTTGCGGAAACCGCAGACGAGTTCCTCCATATCCCTCGGCATCGGCGCCTCGAACCTCATCGTTAGATGGGTGGTCGGATGCCGAAATTCAAGGAGCCAGGCGTGGAGCGCCTGCCTGGAAAATGCATTGACCTCTCTTTTCAGCGGTTCCGGCAGCCGGTTGGCCTTGGTCCGGAAGGCCTGGCCGTAGTCCGGATCGCCGATCACGGGATGGCCGATATGCGCCATGTGGACCCTGATCTGGTGGGTGCGGCCGGTCTCCAGCCGGCATTCGACCAGGCTGGCGGTGGTGAAGGCCTTCTGGCCCTCGCCGAAGCGCTCGACCACGGTGAAATGGGTGACGGCGTGGCGGGCGTCGTCGCGGCCTTCGGGAACCACGGCGCGGCGGACCCGGTCAGCGGCGCGGCCGAGCGGGGCGTCGACGGTGCCGGCCGGCCGCTGCGGAATGCCCCAGACCAGCGCCAGATAGGCGCGTTGGAGGTCACCGGTCAGGCCATGGTCGGCGAAGGCCTCCGACAGCGCCTTGTGGGCGCGGTCGGTCTTGGCCGCGACCATGACGCCACTGGTTTCCTTGTCCAGCCGGTGCACGATGCCCGGCCGCTTGACGCCGCCGATACCGGAAAGGCTGTCGCCGCAATGATGGATCAACGCGTTGACCAGCGTGCCGGTCCAGTTGCCGGCGCCGGGGTGGACGACCAGCCCCGCCGGCTTGTTGATGACGATCAGCTCGTCGTCCTCGTAAAGGATGTCGAGGGCAATAGCCTCGCCCTGGGGCTCGGCAGGCTCCGGCTCCGGCATGACGACCGAGACACGCTCGCCGGCGGCCATTTTGCGTTTGGTCTCCTCGACCGGTCTGCCGGCGATCGAGACCGCGCCCTGTTTGATCAGCATCTGCACGCGGCTGCGTGAAATGTCGGGACCGAGCTTCGCGGCCAGCCACTGGTCGAGGCGCTGCCCTGCGGCTTCCGCGCCGGCTTCCAATTCCATGGCTTCGCCGCTCGCCAATTCATCCGGTATCAAAATCGGGGCCCTATCAAAATCGGGGTCTGTTCGTTATGAGCGCTCATCGAAACCCGTTGCGGATTGTTTAGCCATGGCCCGGCCCATCGCCGAAGAAGATGAGGAAAAGCCGCTCGATCCCGCGGCCGAGAAAGTGCGCAGGAAGCTCATCCGCTTCATGATCGTCAATCTCGGCCTTCTCTTCCTCGCCCTTATGGTGGTGATCGGGGCGCTTGTCTACAAAGCCCGCAATGCGCCTGGCGCGGGTTCGGCGCCTGCCGGCGAAGTCCAGGCTCCGGCCGGGGCGCCGCTCGGCGGCGATATCGTGCTGCCGGTCGGCGCCAAGGTGGTCAGCCAGTCGCTCTCCGGCAACCGACTGTCGATCGATGCCGAGCTCGCCGACGGCAGCCACGCCATCTTCGTCTACGATATCGCCGAGCGCCGCATGATCGGCCAGTTCGCGATCCGCAACAAATGAGCCCGCAACAAATGAGCGGCTTTGCCGAAAGCCGCCGCATCGCGACCGTGGCGCTCGTCGTCGGGAACTATGACGAGGCGATCGCCTGGTATGTCGAGCGGCTCGGCTTTGCGCTGACCGACGATGTCGACCTCGGCGGCGGCAAGCGCTGGGTGACGGTCACGCCGGCAGACGGGCAGGGCGCGCGGCTGCTCTTGGCGGAAGCGTCAGACGAAATGCAGGCGAGCCGCATCGGCGACCAGACCGGCGGCCGGGTGTTTCTCTTCCTCGAAACGGACGACTTCGCGCGCGACCACCAGGCGATGCTTGGCAGGGGTGTCGAGTTCCGCGAGGCGCCGCGCCATGAGGCCTATGGCACGGTGGCGGTGTTCGCCGACCTCTACGGCAATCTCTGGGACCTGATCGAGCCGAAACGGCGAGGTTGATTGGGCCATTCGGCATAGTCCGCGAACAAGCTGAAACCCCAGTTGCTTTTTCGCGGCCGTCATCCTATGTAGCCGGTTCTTGAGCGCGCCCATCGTCTAGCGGTCAGGACACCGCCCTCTCACGGCGGTAACAGGGGTTCGATTCCCCTTGGGCGTACCAAGTCTCCCCGTCACTCGGCCTTGCACTGCGTCGCGCATCTCTTCTGGCGTGGCGTTGCCGATTGAATTAGCATTGCGTGATAGTCCTTGGCCAAGACACCAAGGGTTGCGGCTTCGAACTTGCCCAGCAAAAGAGGCGAGCGAGGCGGCGGGAGGAGCCAATGCAAAAACTGCAATCGCAAGGCGTCCATCACATCACGCTGGTCGGCGCCGATCGTCAGACCTCGATCGATTTCTGGGAGGGCGTGCTCGGCATGCCCTTCATCTTCGAGCAACCCAATCTCGATAAGGCGAGCGAAAGCCATCTCTATTTCGATCCCGGCGACGGCCGGCTGATCACCGTCTTCACCGACGAGAGCCGAACCCCGGTCAAGCGGCGGACGCCGACCGATATCGGCTGTGTCCATCACATTGCGTTCTCGGTGTCGCGGGTGACGTTCCTGCAGGCCGTCGCCCGACTCGACGAGCGCGGCATCAAGCACAGCGGCGTCAAGGACCGCGGCTTCATGGATTCGATCTATTTCGAGGATCCGCTTGGCCTGCTGATCGAGCTTGCCTCCTACCGCTTCGAGCCGCCGGCCGGCTTCGGCCATGCCGACGTGCTGATGGAGGCGCATAAGATCCGCGTCGCGCGCGGCGACTATGCAATCGCCGAAGTGCACCTTGCCGACGCCATCCAGGCGCTGATCGAGCGGTCGCGCGAGACCTTGTCCGAGAACCGGGCGGCGAAAAATCCGTACTGAACAGGTCAGAGGGAGGACCAAGATGGCAAAGGCAGCCACAAAAGGAACCAAGAAGGCCGCGGCCAAGCCGGCGGCGAAGGCAGCCAAGCCGGCGGCGAAGGCCTCGGCAAAGGCGACAACCGCCGCCAAGGTGTCGGCCAAGCCCGCGCCCAAAGCGACGGCAAAGGCCGCGCCTAAAGCGACGGCAAAAGCCGCGCCTAAGGCAAAGGCCAAGCCTGCCAAGAAACCTGGGATAAAGCTCAGTATGCTGCGGCCCAGCGTCAACAACATGACGGTCCGGGTTTTCGCGCGGGCGGCCGGGCTAGATCCCGCGGAGACCGACGCCTGGGGTCTGACGCGCACGCCAGAATTCCTGGCGCGGAACCCGGCGCATCTGACGCCGATGATCGAGGACAAAGGGCTGCCGCGCGGCGTGCTTTGGGAAAGCTGCGCCATCATGCAGTACCTCTCCAACAAGCACGGGCTGGACAAATTCTATCCAAAGGCGCCGGCCAAGCGGGCAATGGTCGACAGCGCCATGTTCTACCTGATCGGCACGCTCTATCCCTATGTGGCCAGAGCCACCTATCCGGCGCTCGGCTTTCCGCAATATGCCGGCGAGGTCGGCCACAGCGATGCCCACCCCGACAAGAAATCGGAGGCGCAGAAGGCGGCTGCCGCGGCGATCGCCGAACCGCTCGAGGTGTTTCACAGCTTCTTCAGGGACGGCAAGCCGTTCATCGGCGGCAACAACCCGTCGATCGCCGACATCCGCCTGGCGGCGACGCTCGAGTTCCTGGCCGTCATCGACTACGCGCTGCCCGAATGGGCGAAGGACTACATGGTCGCGATCGAGAAGAAGCTCGGCAAGGCCTATGCGGAGCCGGCCGGCGACGTGCGCGGCTACATCGCCCATGTGAAGGCCCAGGCCGCGGCTTAGGCAAGCCGTGGGGTTAAGGGTCCGTTAACCAAAGCCTTGTCTAGTGGTGCGGTCCTCGCCGTGACCACGGATGTACTGGCGCGATGCCGAGGCGAGGAAAGGTCGGCTCAGCGCCGGCCTTTTGCTTTTCCGGCGACGCCCGTGCCAGCATCACGACGGCATGATTTTGCCGGCTCCAGCCCGGTTGAAATCCTATTGTCATCCTCCTGGTTGATCGTACCATGCCGCCAGGCGAACGGGCGATGATGACGAGGACCCGCCCATGAGAAGCACGGCAAGATTTTCGGCGATCGTTGGGGCTCTGCTGGCAGCGCCTTTTCCGGCGAGCGCCGCATCGCTCAACACCATGAACGAGGTCGGCGCCGCTCTGCAGGCGTGCTGGACACCGCCCGCCAACTCCGGGAACGCCTCGGTCACCTTGAGCTTCAGCTTCAAGCGCGACGGCACGCTGATCGGCCCGCCGAAGCCAACAGCGATCAAGGTCGGCGGCGATGACAAGGCGCGGCAGGCCTATGTCGACGCGGCGACCGCCGCCCTGCGAAACTGCCTGCCGCTCAGCTTTTCGCCTGCACTGGCGCAAGGAATTGCCGGCAACGTCTTCACGCTTCAGTTCAATTCGCCAAAGCAATAGCGAGCACCGGCATCGTCGCCACGCGGACCGCCGTCAGCGTGCGGCTTGCCTTGCGGTGACGTGCTTTTCCAGTTCCGGCATCTCGAAGACATAGTCGTTCCAGGCCGATTCCGGAATCTGTCCGGCCAGGTAGCATTCCAGCAGCAGATTCTGCTCCGGTGTCAGACGCCTCGGCGCCCACTCGTGATCCAGTCCAAGCGAGTGGATCAGGTTCCGGGTCAGGCTAGAGACGGTGAAGTGAATGGACATCCTCAGTCTCCCTCGCGCTGGACAGATAACGTGAAATGCCGGTCAGAGGTTTCATCGGCAGTCCGTGATCGCAGGCGCGGTGCGACCGACACCTGGCATCCGCTGGAGCGGTTCAGCTTTTCACAGAATTGCTGACCCGCTCTAAAGCGCGTCGCGATCTTTCAGATTCGCTTCTGCGCTTTAGGTCTTTTTTTGCGCATGTCTTTTC
>NZ_RZSL01000231.1:0-8981 GCF_003997355.1 Mesorhizobium sp. M1E.F.Ca.ET.041.01.1.1
GTTCAGCGCTCCGCCGATCGCCGCCAAGCCGCCGATGAATGTCCCATGCGCGAGATCGGTATCCTCATTGGCGAGTATGTCCCAACGGTCGATCACCCAATCTGACAAGACCGCGCTAATGCCGCCGTCGATTATTCCGAGCCGTGGGTGTGGGCGTCGGCTGTCGCGCACCGGTATGATCGCGTCTTTGGGTCGTCGGCGACCAAAAAGGTCGGCGGACGGACCCGCGCGCACGACAATACCAGGCAACTCAATCCGTCGCACAAGCGGATGGTGGTCAAGAAATGTCAGCAGGCGAGAATGCTGGGCGATGTCGGGATTGAATGGCGCGAGGTCACGGCGACGTTCCACCATTGAAGGTTCGTTGAGCTGCAGGACCGGCTGGGCTCCTGACTGATCGAGTCGCACAGACAATATCGTCTGTTTTTGGTGGCGATCCGGCAGCCGCTCGACAGTCACACCATGTTCAAGCCCGTTTAGTCCTGAAATAAACGACTCCACTAGCCGACGATGGCCCGAGTCGATACGGTCCCATTCCGAGCGAGGAGGCGGCGCGTCGAAAAGCTCGACCTGATAGCTACTGCCAGTCATCGGGTTGGACAGCCAGGCGACTGCCTCTTCTGCTGAGAAGCTCCGACGATCGCTCGGACCGAAAAGCTCGATACGGTCTATTGCGCCTGTTTCGCTCTTCCGAGGCGACGGATTCGGCACGTCCCTTTGTTTCTTCTCATCGAAGCGCATGATCGTATGCGTCTCTGCCTTGGCGATCTCCTCAGCGACTCTACGGAGCGTGCTTGGACGCCCTTCGACAATCATGATGCCGAGATCGCCTCCGCCAACCAGCCGCGTTCGGTCGGATCGGAACAAAGTCACGATCGGACGGTGGCTCTTGGCCCAAGCCTCACGGCGCAGGATGACCTTCACATAGCCAACATCCCCTTGCGCTTGAGCACTAAGAACACCCGAAATCGCCTCGACCTGTCCGATGAGGGCAGCCTTGTGGTCCCGAAATGCGCGATCACGGTGAGCGAAGAAATCCTTCCCTCCGCCTCCACCCCCAGCATCTCGTGCTTCCACGTAGTTTTCCGGATTGAGGACGACCTGGATCGGGCTAGCCATTCGACACCTCGTCGGTCGAACGACCCACCTGACGACCGAGCTGACGACTGACAGTCGATTTATCCTTGCCGGCGATCTCTCCAATGTCGGTCATGGAAAAGTCAAGAATCGGATCGTTCCGCATTGCCCGAAATAGATTGGCAGGATCATCGAACAGGAGCGCGCGACGCTCACTCTGGACCCGAGCTGCATTCAGTGTTGCGAACTGCCGTAACGTATCGAGCAGACCGCGCTTGTCTTCATCACGAACGGTAGTTGCCTTCTTGTAGGTCCGAACCAGCGATTCGATTTCGGCGCCGGTCGATCCCTCGGTGAACCATGCGATCAGACGCAAATGGCTGTCGGGAGCTTTAACCGGTGGCATGAAATGCGCGGCAATCGCCTTACGCATTTCAAAGTCCGGCTTAGGAATTTCCAGTTGCACCTCGAAGCGGCGCCACACGGCAGAATCCAGAAGCTTTGGGTGATTGGTGATACCGATCGTGAAGCCGACATCGCGACGAACATCGAGGTTCTGCAGCAGCGCGTTTACGACGCGCTTGATCTCTCCGACCTCCTGCGGGTCGTCGCGTACCTTGGCGATGGCGTCAAACTCATCAAGCAGGAGGACGCATCGGTGACGATTGGCGAACGCAAACAGGTTGCCGATGTTGCGCGCGGTCGTTCCAAGAAAAGATGACACTAGGCCGTCCAGCTTCACCAACACCACCGGCAGGTCGAGCTGTTGGGCGATCCATAACGCTAGGCGTGTCTTTCCCGTGCCCGGCGCGCCATAGATCAAGCATGTTTTCGACGGCCGGATGTCGATCTCGGATAGCGCCTCGAAGTTGGCCCACTCATCAATGATCGTGCCTATCGCCTGGCTCACTGTTGCGTTGAACAGAGGTGCGGACGGTTGGATATCCGCTGGGAAAATCACTTCCGCCAGAGCTGCCGCCGTCTCACGATCGACCGGAATTGGCGCATTACGTGTCAACGCCTCGCCCAGTATCTGCGATTTCGAGCGCTCGATGCGACTCGGCGATATTTCCTTGGTTCGATCCGCTGTGGTCAGCAGGCCTGTCAAAGTGGCGGCATGCTTGGACTCCCCATCCTTCAGCAAGGCGTCGCGAAGGCGCTCGACCTGTTTCCGTACCGCAGGTGAGGCGTCCGCCATCGCTGCGCGGCAGAGTGCTTGAATGATGGCAAAGTGTTCCATATGCACGTCCTTGGCGTTGCAGAAGTGCGCCGATATGATGCATATACATGGGATTGTGATGCATGGCAACTGTCAAGTGTTGCAATATGGAGGCATTATGATGCGTCGACAAGCATAGTGTTGTGGAACGGTTCCGACGAATCGGTCGGATTTGAAGGATCTATTTCTTCGCCACGCCCGATCCAGGCGCACTCTTTTGAAGAGGTAGCTGGGCCGGAATGGCCACGGAGACGAGGGTTCAGAAGATCGGTATCCGCGTCGATCAGAGATCGTCGCCGACGAGGACGAGAAAACGAGACCAACGCGAGAGTTTCACCATTGGGCCGATTTCAACGTTCATACAAACGAACTGAATGGCGTTTTTAGGGGCACTGCAAGGTTTTTGCGCGGGACAATGGTAACTTGAACGAAACGGGAACGAGGGGGTTTCGCTATTGTTTTCTGCAACCATCCGGAAACTTGCGATCCAGTGTCACGACACGAAAGCCCTGATTGTCCGACGTTTTGAAACCAGCCCGTAAAACGGTCGTTTCGCGGCGTACACAGAATTTGTCCGAAAACCTTGCCATTCGTAGGCAAATCGGAAATTGTCCGAATTCAACGGGAAAACGGACGCGTCACCCTCATGACTGCCATCGGCTATGCAAGAGTCTCCACCGGCGACCAGGAAACTGCCCTGCAGCTCGACGCATTGCGCAAAGCAGGCTGTGACAGGGTATTCGAAGACAGAGCATCGGGCGTGAAGGCTGATCGGCCTGGTCTCGGCGAAGCAATTCGATATGTCCGGGAGGGCGACACACTCACCGTCTGGAAGCTGGACCGCCTCGGCCGCTCGATGAAACACCTGATCGAGATCATCACCGAATTGGAGGCCAAAGGCGTCGGCTTCCGATCCATCACTGAAAATATCGATACAACGACATCTGGCGGGCGCTTGGTATTCCATTTTTTCGGCGCCCTGGCCCAATTCGAGCGCGATTTGATGAGGGAAAGAACCCGCGCTGGCCTGCAAGCCGCGGTGGAAAGAGGCCGACGTGGCGGGCGGCGGGCTGTCGTGACGCCTGAGAAGCTTGAAAAAGCTCGCCAGTTGCTCGCAACCGGTCTCAACGTGCGCGAAGCGGCCGCGCGCGTAAAGATAGGGAAAACTGCGCTCTATGAAGCGCTCAAGGCCGAAAAGTCAGTCGCATCCACCGTCAAACCGATATGAGTTCTGCCGCGCGCGAGCGCGAGAAGAGAGAAGAATGTCACTCAGTCACAATCGTCATAAGAAGCTCATCGAGATGGTCCAAACGGACGGCGAAGTTCGGATCCGCGATCTGATGTCGCATTTCAATGTATCCGAAGAGACCGCCCGACGGGATATCAAGCAACTCGAGCAAGATGGGTTGGTCGTGCGCGTCCATGGCGGTGCAGTCGCCACACAGCAACCGAAGCTCCTGGCCATCTCGTCGCGTGCCGTTTCTCAGCTGGCAGAAAAGAACGCCATCGCCGAAATCGCGCTCAGCCTTTTGAAGCCGGGTCAGAATCTTTTCTTTGGTGGGGGAAGCACGGTGCTGGCGCTGGCGCGTCGGATATCCATGTTGCCGGAAATGCGTATCGTCACCAATATGGTCGACACCGCCATCGCAGCCTCCGAAGGCGGCCGGCACCGCGTCGTCCTGCTGGGCGGTGATTTCAACGGCGATTATCGCGTCGTGACCGGATTTGCGGCCCTGCGCACGCTTCGCGAACAGCAAATCGATATCGCATTCATCGGGGTCAATGCGGTGCACCCGACGCTCGGCGTTTTTGACTATGAGCAGGGTGGGCAGGAACTCGCAGCGACGCTTGCAGAACAGGCACGGAGGATCACTGTGCTCGCCGACCATAGCAAGTTCGATCGGTCGGCGCGCTACCGAACCCTGCCTCATTCTGCCATCGCCACAATCATCACCGATCAGAAACCGGCACCGGACATACTGACCGCCATCGAAGGCGCTGGCGCTGAAGTCCTTTACCCGCCGCAAAATCCGTCATAACCAGCATTCTATTCACGCCCATCTCCATCACGATCCGTCACACTCCCGCGTAAAACTGTCATGTAGCTGCTCTATATCTCGGATTGGAAACGGATGTCTGTTCATCCGCCAGAGAGTGAGAGGGTTTCTGGACATGCAAGCATCACGTCGCACATTTCTTGGCATGACGGCTCTGGCCGCCAGCACGATGGTATTGCCCCGGCCCGTCATGGCCGCAGCCGGCCAGCGGCCAGGCCTCAACATCGCAGTCCAGGACCTGCGCACCATTCTGGAACCGGTAGATAGTTCCTCTAACGCCAATGTTTCCTGGCGAGTGCAGTACAGTATCTATGATCAAATTCTGCGGACCGACTACAATGATAACTATCGACTGCACTTCGCGCTTGCGAAGTCGCTGAAACAACTCGATACGAAGACCTATGAGATTGGCCTGCGCGACAATGTGAAGTTCCATGACGGTTCTATAATGACGGCTGACGACGTCGTGTTCTCGCTTGGCTTGGAGCGGTTGCGCGGCGAGAAGGCGCCTGGCGCAGCAGTGTTTGGAAACTTTCTTGCCTCGCTTGCCGATGTGCAGAAGATCGATGATCGAACCGTCCGTCTGGTTACCAGAACTGAGGATCCGGTCTTGATCGACCGTCTCGGCGCCTGGGGCGCCCAGATCATCAGCGCCAAGGCATGGAAGGCCGCCAGGAATTACAACGCGTGGGCAGCGCTGCCGATCGGCACTGGTCCTTACAAAATCGGCGAAGTGCGAACGGGCGATGAGATAACGCTGATCGCGCACGACGAATATTGGGGCGGCCAGCCGCCGTTCGCCTCCATTCGTTTCAAGCGGCTGCCCGAGATCGCCGCGCGCATCGCGGGCCTTAAGGCGGGAGACTACGATATCGCCACAGATATTACCCCGGATCACATTGCGGAGATCGACGGCGTCAACGGCCTTTCAGTTACTGGTGGCGAAACCACGTGGTTCCGCTTTCTCACCTTTGCTCCGCTCAGGACTCCCGTCCTGAAGGATGCCAATCTCCGACGTGCGCTTGCTTCCGCCATCGATCGTGATGCGCTCGCAGACGGCCTCTGGAACGGCCGCGCAAAGGCGCTCAACGGCTTTCAGCTGCCGATCTTTGGCGAGATCAATGACCCCGACCGCAAGGGCGTGTCCTACGACCCGGCTCTGGTCAAGGAGTTGCTCGCCAAGTCCTCCTACAGGGGCGAGGAAATTCCCTATCCGACCGTCGGCACTTACTACCCGATGCAGCTTCCGGACAACCAGGCACTTGTCGAAATGTGGAAGGCCGCAGGGATCAACGTCAAGCTGATCATGTGCGAGAACTGGGACCAGGTTGGCAACATCGGTGGCATCAATGATATGTCCGGTGGGGGCCTCTACGCCGATCCCGTCTCCATGCTCTGGCAGATCATCGGTCCGACAAACGACCTGCAGGCCTCGGGCGGCTGGACCAATGCCGAGTTCAATGCGCTCGGCAATCAGCTTGAGACGACGACGGATCTCGCCAAGCGCAAAGCCGCGTTCAAGCGCATGCAGGACATTGTCGAGATCGAAGATCCCTGCGTCACACCGCTGCACTCCATGCCGTTCATCTATGGGCAAAAGAAGGACATCTCTTGGAAGCCCAATCCGCTGCCGCAGATGTGGCTTGGCCCCAAGTTGCCGCCCGAGCCTGTGGCGTGAGCCCGATGCAGAACGCATTCAACACGAACAGCGCGGATCCCGCGCTGTTCGCCCGTTAAGGCGTCGCCGGTCGCTTCTGAATGCGCCGGAACATCTATATACGCGCGATCCCTCCGTCAGACGGTCCGGTGTCCGGTTCACCGCCATACCGGGCGCCCCATCGCATCGGGCTATCCCTGCCACACATTTAACCGCTGCCCATGCCTGTTTCCGTCATAATCCGTCATACACCCGCATAAAACTGTCATATAACTGCTCTATACCCGGATTGGAAGCGGATTGCCTGTTCGTCCGCCAGAGAGAGGGTTTTTGACATGGAAACATCACGTCGCACATTTCTCAGCATGACTGCCATGGCGGCTGGCGCTCTTGCACTGCCGCGCTCGCTTTTGGCCGCCGGCGGCCAGCGGCCAAGCCTCAACATCGCAGTCCAGGACCTGCGCACGATCCTGGAGCCTGTGGCCAGTTCTTCCATCGCCAACGTCTCCTGGCGGGTGCAGTACAGTATTTTTGATCAGCTGCTACGGACCGACTACAACGACAATTTCCGCCTCAACTTCGCTCTGGCGACATCGTTGAAGCAAATCGACGCGAAGACCCACGAGATCGTCCTGCGCGACAATGTGAAGTTCCACGACGGATCCACGATGACGGCTGACGACGTGGTGTTCTCGCTTGGCGTGGAGCGGCTGCGCGGCGACAAGGCGCCGGGTGCAGCGGTGGTTGCCAACTTCCTCTCTTCACTGGCCGACGTGCAGAAGGTCGACGATCGCACGATCCGCCTGTTCACCAAGACGGAAGATCCTGTCTTCGCAAACCGGCTCGGGGCATGGGGCACCCAGATCATCAGTGCGAAGGCATGGAAAGCCGCCGCGAGCTACGACGCATGGGCGGCAAAGCCGATTGGCACCGGACCCTACAAGATCGGCGATGTGCGCAGCGGCGACGAAATCACCCTGGTCGCCCATGACGACTATTGGGGCGGCCAGCCGCCGTTCGCCTCCATCCGCTTCAAGCGGCTGCCCGAGATCGCCGCGCGCATCGCCGGCCTCAAGGCCGGAGACTACGATATCGTCACCGACATTACGCCGGACCATATCTCGGAGATTGAAGGCGTCAGTGGACTCACCGTCACCGGGGGCGAGGCCATGTGGTTCCGCTTTCTCACCTTTGCCCCACTCAAGACGCCTGTCCTGAAGGATGTCAACCTACGCCGCGCACTCGCCTTCGCGATCGATCGGGAAGGCTTGGCTGACGGTCTCTGGAACGGCCGCGCAAAGGCGCTGACCAGCTGGCAATTGCCGATCTTCGGCGAAATCAATGATCCCGAGCGCAAAAGCGTGTCCTACGACCCGGCTCTCGTCAAGGAGCTGCTGGCCAAGTCTTCCTACAAGGGCGAGGAAATTCCCTATCCGACCGTCGGGACCTACTACCCGATGCAGCTTCCGGACAACCAGGCTCTGGTCGAGATGTGGAAAGCCGCGGGTATCAATGTCAAGCTGATCATGTGCGAGAACTGGGACCAGGTCGGCAATATCGGCGGTATCAACGACACGTCAGGCGGCGCCTTTTACGCCGATCCTGTCTCCATGCTCTGGCAGATCATCGGTCCGACAAACGACCTGCAGGCCTCGGGCGGCTGGACCAATGCCGAGTTCAATGCGCTCGGCAATCAGCTTGAGACAACGCTGGACCTCGCCAAGCGCAAGGCCGCATTCAAGCGCATGCAGGACATTGTCGAAATCGATGACCCCTGCATCACGCCGCTGCACTCCATGCCCTTCATCTACGGGCAAAAGACGGACCTGGCGTTCACGCCCAATCCGTTGCCGCAGATGTGGCTCGGCCCGAAGTTGCCGCCCGAGCCTGTGGTGTGAAGCCGATGCTGAACGCATTCTACACGAACAGCGCGGATGCCGCGCTGTTCGCCAGTCAGGACGTCGCCGGTCGCCGCAAACGACCTATTCTCACGGTCAACGGCCTCACCGTATCCTTCAACGGTGAGGCCGTGCTCCATGGTGTCGACCTTACCGTTAATAAGGGCGAGGCGATTGGTATCGTTGGAGAGTCTGGTTGCGGCAAGTCCGTGACGTGGCGTGCGGTGCTTGGCCTCCTGCCAAAGTCGGCTAAGGTCATGGGCGAAGCGCGTCTGGATGGTTTCAACCTCGCTGGCGCCAGCAGCTCCGTACTCGATCGGGTGCGCGGCGGCCGCATTGCGATGATCTTCCAGGATCCCGCAAGTGCGCTCAATCCTGTCCATCGCATCGGCGCCCAGATTAACGAGGCACTTTTCCTGCATCGCGGCCTCACGGGCGCGGCAGCGCGCGCAGAGGCGCGACGGTTGTTGGACCAGGTTGGCATTCCTGACGCGACCAGCAGGCTAAATGCCTATCCACACGAACTCTCAGGCGGGCAGAACCAGCGGGTGATGATCGCCATCGCGCTCGCCGGTGAACCCGAGCTTCTGGTCGCCGACGAGCCGACCACGGCGCTTGACGCCACCGTGCAGGCGCAAATCCTGCTGCTGCTCAAAACCATCCAGCGCGACACCGGTATGGGGCTCGTCATGATCAGCCATGATCTTGCTGCCGTGGCCGCTGTCTGTGACCGCGTCTGCGTCATGTATGCCGGCCGCATCGTCGAGGAGGCAGCCACGCCTACGCTTCTGAACGCGCCGCAACATCCATACACGCGCGATCTCATTGGCGCGATCCCTCCCTCGGACGGCCCGCGTGTCCGGTTGACTGCCATACCGGGCGCCCCGCCGCATCGTGTCTTGCCGTCAGGCTGCGCCTATGCGCCGCGCTGCCGAAGCGCAGACGCCGCATGCGGCATGGCAAGGCCGGACATGCGGACGGTATCGGCACACCACGTCGTCCGATGCCTCCGCGTCGCTGATGGTGCATGTCAATGACGCTTCTGCAGCTCGAAAAGGTCAGTCGTCGATATC
>NZ_RZSL01000232.1:0-8976 GCF_003997355.1 Mesorhizobium sp. M1E.F.Ca.ET.041.01.1.1
TGCGCGCCCCGGCCTCGATCTGGGCGATGCGCAGCAAAGCGTCGAACGTCTGGTTGATCTGCAGGCTTTCGGCGCGCGCATCGGCCAACTCGCCGGTGACATCCTCGCCCGAGGCGGCCTTGTCGGCGGCCTGCTCCAGGATCATCTGCAGGCGGTTGAGCGGTGTCTTCAGGTCATGCGCGATGTTGGCGCTCACCTCCCGCATGCCGTCGACCAGCGCGGACAGGCGATCGAGCGCGGCGTTCACCTGGATGGACACCGCGTCTATGTCGTCGCCATTGCCGATCAGCGGGATACGCGCGTCGAGCCGTCCGTGCGAGACGTCGACCATGGTGGCGGCGATGCCGTCGAGGCGCCGCTGCACGCGCGAGGCAAGCAGGGCGCCGCCGGCGATCGCCAGGCCGGTGATGAACAGCGTGCCCCAGCCGAAGCTCATCAGCACGATGGTCTCCAGCTCGTCGGTCTCGGCGAGCGAGAAGGCGACCGTCAGATTGTTGCCGCCAACCTCGCCCGTATAGGCGCGGTACATCGTGTCGGGCGGCACGCCCGGCAATCTGACTGCGAACATCGAGAAACCGTCGGGCAGGCCGGAAGCGGTGAAGTTTCCGGCCAGATGGTTGCCGTCGGGATCGGTCAGCGAGAAAAGCTGGTCCTTGTCCGGGCTGAGGTCGGCATTGTTTTTGACCGAGGCGATAAGGTCGTCCCTGTCGTTCTCCGTATAGGTCAGGGCGACGACCGAATAGGTCTCCTTGATGGATTGATCCAGCCGTCTCGCGAGGTCGGCGCTCATCAATTGATAGACGATCGCGCCGGACAGGATGAAGGCAAGCACGAAGAGGAAGGCAAAGGTCAGCGCCAGCCGGAACGGCGTGCTGCGCAGCAGGCTGAGGCGTGTTTCTTTCATCGTGTCAGGCGGGCTTCGGCCAGAACAGCCACAGCAGCGCCAGCGCCGCCACTGTCCAGACCGCGATCATGAAGATCAGGCCGGCCCTGCTGCCCGGCCTGGCGCGGCGCGCGGCCTCGGCGCGGAATTCCTGCATGAGATCGGGCGGGACCAGCTTGACCGCCAGCATGATGCCGAGCGGGACGATCAAAAGGTCATCCAGGTAGCCGACGACCGGGATGAAGTCCGGGATGAGATCGATGGGGCTGAGGGCATAGGCCGCGACCGCTCCGGCGGTCGCCTTCGCGTACCAGGGTACGCGGGGGTCGCGGGCGGCAAGCCACAATGCCACCGTGTCGCGCTTGATGACGCGCGCCCATCGCTTTGCAGTATCCAGCATCGGCATGTCGCTTATATACGGACAGCCGGTCGGACGCGCGAGATGCGATCACGCATGGATCGTCAACCCGGCGCATGCAGGCTGTAGCCGGTGTTGCGCACGGTATGGATGAGCGGCACGTCAAACGGCCTGTCGACCTTGGCTCTCAGCCGGCTGATATGGGTCTCGACGACGCTGGTCTTGGGATCGAAATGGAAGTCCCAGACGCGCTCCAGCAGCATGGTGCGGGTGATGACGCGGCCCTCGCCGCGCATCAGCACCTCGAGCAGGCTGAATTCCCGGGGCTGCAGGTCGATCGCCTGGCCCTGCCTGGTCACGCGCCGCATGATCAGGTCCATTTCCAGGTCGGCAACGCGCAGAGCCGTCTTCTGCTCCTGCGCCGCCGGCCGGCGGCCGAGCGCGTTGATGCGGGCAAGCAGCTCCGAAAAGGCGAACGGTTTGACGAGGTAGTCGTCGCCGCCGGCCTCCAATCCCTCGACCCGGTCGTCGACGCCGCCGATCGAGGTCAGGAATATGGCCGGCGTCTGGATGCCTGCGGCACGCACCGCCTTGATCAGGGAAAGACCGTCCAGGCCGGGGATCATGCGGTCGGCCACGATGACGTCATAGGCATCGCGGGTGGCCGCGATGAGCGCGTCATGGCCGTTGCGCAGGAGATCGCAGGCGTGTCCGGCCTCGGTCAGCCCCCTGACGATGTAGTCGGCAGTCCTTGGGTCATCCTCAACCAGCAGAAGTCGCATGTCGGCCTGTCGTCCGGAGTCCAGCGCAAGCGGCATGCTAGCATCGGCGACGGCCCATTCCCACAAGCCCGGCTTACGCGCGCCTGTACGGTTCCTTACAAATTCGTAAGGATGATCGAAAATACTGATGAGGCCTCGCAATGGGGCGGGAGAAAGGCTAGGGGATAAACGTCCTTGCCCGGGCCGGAGTGACTGATCCCGAATGGCTTACACATCACTCAAGTCAGCGCCAAAGGCGTTCGACCAGCACAAGCGCCTGATCGTCGTCCAGGCCGCCGCCGTGGTGGCCATCGTCCTGCTCCTGTTTTCCAGGCCGTTTCTCAGCGAGGGCTCGAACGGGCACGAGCTGATGGAGACCGCCGGCTTCGGCCTTGTGCTCGTCTGCTTTCTTGGCCGGCTGTGGAGCATCCTTTATGTCGGCGGCAGGAAGAATGACGAGCTGATCGTCTCGGGTCCGTTCTCGATGACCCGCAACCCCCTCTATTTCTTCTCGACCATCGGCGCGGTCGGCATCGGGCTGATGTTCGGATCGGTGCTGGCGGCAGCGGCGCTGGGGCTCGCAAGCTTCCTCGTTTTCCGGTTCACCGCCCGCATGGAGGCCGAGTTCCTGTCCGGCAAGTTCGGTGCCGCCTACGCCGCCTATGCCGAGCGGACGCCCCGGTTCTGGCCGAACCCGCTGCTTTACCAGGACCAGGATCAGTGGCTTTTTTCCACCGGCGCGCTGAAAAGCACGTTCCGGGACGGGCTTTATTTCCTGGCCTTGTTTCCGCTCATCGAAACGGTCGAGTATTTTCGCATGACGGGCGTGCTGCCGACCTTGTTTACCGTCTATTGATATTTCACCGCTCAACCCAAAGCGGATCGCGCCGAAACGAATTCAGGCGACGCGCTTCAAGTCTTTGTTTTGATGCATGTTATTGTCCCAAAACCGCTGCGCGCTTTTGGGCGACATGCATTGAGCCGATTTGCACCCAAAAGAAGTCAGCGGCAACGCCTTGATGGCCTGAGCCGATCGAACATAAAGGTCGGGTCTGAACCTTGGCTGGCGGTAACACGATGGACGCTCGCATATCGAAGCGCAAAATATCCGGACGGATGTCGGTTTTTGAGCTCGACACCCTGCGGGAGGCTTTCAGGCGATCCGTCCGCGAGAACAACGTCACCGAAGTCGAGTGGGCCGAACACGCCAAGCTTTTCGTCAAAAGAGCGACCTATAAAGAAAGCCGCGCGATCAAGGCCTGACTGGCCTGACGCCCTGCGGTCGCGGGTTGCCGCGCCTCCGTTTTCCACCAGCGTTACGCTGCCGTCTCCTGACGGTAGACGAGTCCAGCCTCCTTCAACGGATGACAAGGCGGCGAACATGTCTTTGACGGATCCGTACTGATTGACGGTCTGTATCCGTTCGGTGTCCGTTGAATCGCGGTATTGCTCCAACTATTTGTTTTCACGCAATTCCAAGGTGGAAAGCCGTTTTACGCTGCCTTGGTATTGCGCTGGAGCAACAAATGAATTTGAGCGGCCGAGCGAGCCGATCTGAACCGGAATGGAGCGCATGAAGAAGATCGGATTTTTGTCGTTCGGGCATTGGGCGCCCTCGCCGCAGTCGGGCACGCGCTCGGGTGCCGACGCGCTGCTGCAGTCGATCGACCTTGCGGTGGCCGCCGAGGAGCTCGGCGCCGACGGCGCCTATTTCCGCGTCCATCATTTCGCCCGTCAGCTCGGCTCGCCATTTCCGTTGCTTGCCGCCGCCGGCGCGAAGACCAAGCGCATCGAGCTCGGCACCGCCGTTATCGACATGCGTTACGAGAACCCGCTTTATATGGCCGAGGATGCGGGCGCGGCCGACCTCATCGCCGGCGGCCGGCTGCAGCTCGGCATCAGCCGCGGCTCGCCCGAGCAGGTGATCGATGGCTGGCGCTATTTCGGCTACGTGCCGGAAGAGGGCAAGACCGACGCCGACATGGCGCGCCGCCACGCCGAGATTTTTCTCGACCTGTTGCGCGGCCAGGGTTTCGCCCAGCCCAATCCGCGGCCGATGTTTCCCAATCCGCCCGGTCTGCTCCGGCTCGAGCCGTTCTCCGAGGGCCTGCGCGAGCGCATCTGGTGGGGTGCGGCCACCAACGCCACCGCCGAATGGGCGGCCAAGCTCGGCATGAACCTGCAGAGCTCGACGCTCAAATTCGACGAGAGCGGTGAGCCGCTGCACATCCAGCAGGCCGAGCAAATAAGAGCCTACCGCGCCGCCTGGAAGGAGGCCGGCCATACCAGGGAACCGCGCGTCTCGGTCAGCCGCAGCATTTTCGCCCTGGTCAACGACATGGACCGCGCCTATTTCGGCGGCAGCGAGGGCGAAGACCATTTCGGCTATATCGAGCCGGAAAAGCGCGCCGTGTTCGGCCGCACCTATGCCGCCGAGCCGGACGTGCTCGTCGAGCAGCTCAGGCAAGACCAGGCGATCGCCGAGGCCGACACGCTGCTGCTCACCGTGCCCAACCAGCTCGGCGTCGCCTACAACGCCCATGTCATCGAGGCGATCCTGAAGCACGTCGCGCCGGCGCTGGGCTGGCGGTGATTTGGCGAAAACGGCGAGGCGCGTAATCTCCCCCCTTGCGGGGGAGATGGCCGACAGGCCAGAGGGGGTCGCCTCACGTAAATCGCCGACCTGATCTCTTGTCGCAGAAGGGCGCCGGCGCTTCACGCGCGGCGACCCCCTCTGTCGCCTTCGGCGACATCTCCCCCTCAAGGGGGGAGATTGGCGCCGGCGCCTTCCCGTCCGCCTTACCATCGATATTGACACCTGATAAAATGTCGCCCTAGTTTGCGTAATCGGTTACGTAACCGATTACGGCTCATCAAAAGTGGAGGAAAGCATGAGCAAGGTTTCAACTACCCATGGGCTCGATCTCGGCTCGTTCTCGCGCCGCCAGTTCCTCAAGACCAGCGCGTTTGCCGCCGGCGCGCTCGCCTTGCCGCTCGGTCCGGTCCTCGCCGCCGACAAGCCGAAGGTCGGCCTGGTGATGAAGTCGCTGGCCAACGAGTTCTTCAAGCAGATGCAGGCCGGCGCGGAGGAATACGCGGCCAAGAACAAGGACAAGTTCGATTTCGCCGCCGTCGGCATGAAGGACGAGCGCGATTTTGCCGCTCAGGTCGACGCCATCGAGAACTTCATCACCCAGAACTACAACATCATCGTCGTGGCGCCGGCCGATTCGAAGGCCATGGTCACGCCGATCGCCAAGGCGCTGAAGGCCGGCATCAAGGTCATCAACATCGACGTTGCGCTCGACGAGAAAGCCAAGAAGAAGGCCGGCGTCGACCTCGCCTTCTTCGGCCCGGACAACCGCGCCGGCGCCAAGCTCGCCGGCGATGCGCTCGGTAAGGCGCTGGGCAAGGGCGGCAAGGTCGTCATCCTCGAGGGCAATCCGGAGGCCGACAACGCCAAGCAGCGCAAGCTCGGCTTCGACGATTCGGTGAAGGAGTACAAGCTGAAGCTGCTCGACTCCAAGACGGCGCATTGGGAGACCGAGGAAGCCAACACGCTGATGACCAACTTCCTCACCCAGCATCCCGATATCCAGGGCGTGATGGCGGCCAATGATTCGATGGCGCTCGGCGTCGTCAAGGCGATCGACGCGGCCGGCAAGTCCGGCCAGATCAAGGTGGTCGGCTTCGACAACATCCCGGCCGTCGGCCCGCTGTTGAAGAGCGGCAAGATGCTCGCCACGGTCGAGCAGTATGGCGCGCAGATGGCGGCCATGGGCATCGACTACGGCCTGCGCGAGCTTGCCGGCGAGAAATTCTCCGGCTGGGTCAAGACCGACGTCAAGCTGATCACCGCTTGAGGCGAGCAAGGGCGCCGGTACTCCCTCTGGCGCCATTCATTCGCTTGTCTCATCATCGCCGCCGGCAAACTGTCGGCGGCGATGACCGCGCGCTCACACCGCCTTGCGGCGGAAGAGCGCCATTCAGGATTGCTGCATGGACGATGTGATTCTTTCCCTTGAAGGGGTCGGAAAGATCTTTCCCGGCGTCGTCGCGCTGAGCGAGGTCTCGCTGTCGATCGCGCGCGGCGAAACCCATATCGTGCTCGGCGAGAACGGCGCCGGCAAATCGACGCTGATCAAGCTCTTGGCCGGCATCTACCAGCCGGACAGCGGCACCATCGCCTTCAACGGCGCGCCCTACCAGCCGATGACGCCGCACGATGCGCAGCAGAGCGGCATCCGCATCGTGCATCAGGAGCTCAACCTTCTACCCTATCTCAGCATCGCCGAGAATCTGATGCTGGAAAACCTGCCGCGCCGCGCCTTCGGCATCGTCGACCGCAAGGCGCTCAACCGCCGCGCCGTCGCGCTGCTCAAGGAGGTCGGCCTCGACGTCGATCCGCGGACACGGGTCGAGGCGCTCGGCGTCGCGCAGATGCAGCTCGTCGAGATCGCCAAGGCGCTGAGCTACGACAGCAAGCTTCTGGTGCTCGACGAGCCGACCGCGACGCTGACGCCGCCCGAGATCGCGCGGCTCTTTTCCATCATCAAGCAGCTCAAGGCCAAGGGCGTCACCATCATCTACATCTCGCACCGCCTGCACGAGGTGTTCGAGATCGGCGACCGGGTCACCATCTTGCGCAACGGCAGGCTGGTCGCGACCCGCGAGCTCCACGGCCTTAGCGTGCCGGATATCGTGCGGATGATGATCGGCAGAGACATCGCCGACGAATTTGGCTTCGATGCCTCGATCGCGCCGGGGAAGGTCGCGCTCAGCGTCGCCAATCTGAAGCGCAACGCCGCGACGCCGGAAATCTCCTTCTCGGTTCGGCATGGCGAGATCCTGGGCGTCGCCGGCCTGGTCGGCAGCGGCCGCACGGAAGCCATGCGAGCCCTGTTCGGCGCCGATCCCAAGCTCGACGGCGTCGTCGAGATCGACGGCAGGCCGGTGGCGATCACGGCGCCCAAGGATGCCGTGCGGCACGGACTGAGCCTGCTCACCGAGGACCGCAAGGGCCAGGGCCTGCTGCTCGACCTGGCCGTCGACAAGAACATCACCATCACCGATCTCGGCAAGGTCTCGCGCCACGGGCTGGTCAACCGCCGGGCCGAAGCCGCGGCCGCGAACGACCTGGTCGGGCAGCTGCGCGTCAAGGCGAGCTCGATCGAGCAGGCCGTGCGCAATCTTTCCGGCGGCAACCAGCAGAAGGTGGTTTTAGCCAAGTGGCTGTTCCGCGGCACCTCGACGCTGATCCTCGACGAGCCGACGCGCGGTGTCGACATCGGCGCGCGGCGCGAGATCTACCAGCTCCTGTGGATGCTGGCGGCGGCACAGAAGGGCATCATCATAGTGTCGTCCGACCTGCCGGAGCTGATGGGCATGTGCCACCGCATCATCGTCTTTTCCAAGAACAGAATTGTCGGCGAGGTGCCGCGAGCCGAATTCGACCAGGAGCGCATCCTGTCGCTCGCCTACCAGGAGTATGTGCGACCATGAGCGAGACGTCCGACGCAATCGTTTCGGCGCCTGTTTCCCCCGGAAGGGCGAAGTTCCTGCGTTTCCTGGTGCGCGATGCCGGCGTGCTGCTCGCGCTGGTGCTGATCACGCTGTTCTTCTCGGTCAGCGCGCCCTATTTCGCCACGCCCGGCAACGCGCTGAAGATCTTCGTCCAGATCGCCATCAACACGGTGCTCGCCGCCGGCATGACCTTTGTCATCCTCACCGGCGGCATCGACCTTTCGGTCGGCTCGGTGCTGGCGCTGTGCACCGTGGTGGGCGCCACCGTCATGATCGACGAGAGCCTGTCGCCGGCGGCGGCGATCACGCTGGCGCTATTGGCCTGCATGGCGACGGGTGCTGTCTGCGGCTTCCTCAACGGCTGGATCTCGACCCGCTGGAAGATCCCCTCCTTCATCGTCACGCTCGGCATGCTCAACATGGCGGCGGGCGCCGCGCGCGTGGTCAGTGACAATTCGACCATCACCGGCCTGCCGCAGAGCTTCGTCGATTTCGGCAACCTCATCATCGGCGGCTTCCTGCCCTCGATCTTCCTGGTTGCGGTGCTGGTGATCGCGGCCGGCTGGTTCGTGCTGCGCTTCACCGTCTTCGGTCGCATGATCTTCGCGGTCGGCACCAATGACGAGGCGGTGCGCCTCTCCGGCCACAATCCGGACTTCTACAAGGTCGCCGCCTTCACCATCAGCGGCCTGACGGCCGGCATCGCGGCCATGGTCTATCTGCTGCGCTTGAACATCGGCAGCCCGATCGCCGGCGTCGGCTACGAGCTCAACGCGATCGCCGCCGTCATCATCGGCGGCACCAGCCTCAGCGGCGGCAAGGGCTCGATCATCGGCACGCTGGTCGGCGCCTGCATCCTGCAGGTCTTGAGCACCGGGCTGCAGCTGCTCGGCGTCGGCGACAATTTCAAACCCATCGTGATTGGCCTTGTCATCGTGCTCGCCGTCATCCTAGACGCGTATCGGGAGAGGCTGTTGCGGAAAATCCGCTAGGGAGCCAGGGGAACCAGGGACCATGACGACGATTGCCGATGTCGCACGCTATGCGGGGGTGTCCGTCGCCACCGTCTCGCATGTGATGAACCGCACGCGCCATGTCGAGCCGGAGACGGCCGAGCGCGTGCGCGCGGCGATCACCGCGCTGCGCTACAGCCCGAACTCGCTGGCGCGGAGTCTGCGGCGCGGCGAGACCAAGACCATCGGCCTGCTCTTGCCCGACAATTCCAACCCGTTTTTCGCCAGCGTTGCGCGCCAGATCGAGGATGCCGGCTTCGTCGCCGGCTACACGGTGATCCTGTGCAACTCCGACGGCAACGCCGAGAAGGAAGAGCGCTATCTGTCGGTGCTGCTGGCAAAGCAGATCGACGGACTGATCTTCGCCGGCTCGTCCGACCATGCGAGGGTGTTCTCGCGCCTTTCCGCCGCCGTGCCGGCGGCGCTGGCCGAACGCGA
>NZ_RZSL01000233.1:0-8971 GCF_003997355.1 Mesorhizobium sp. M1E.F.Ca.ET.041.01.1.1
ATCATGGTGAAGGACGCATCGCCGATGCGCGCGATCACCGACCTCAAGGGAAAGAAGATCGGCGTCGCCGGCGGGCCCCTCGACAAGAGCTGGCTGCTGATCCAGGCGCTGGCCAGACGCGATTACGGTCTCGACCTGCCGGCGATCAGCGACGTCGTCTTTGGCGCGCCGCCGCTGATTTCGGAAAAGGCAATTCAGGGCGAACTCGATGCGGTGCTCAATTTCTGGCATTTTTGCGCCCGGCTCGAGGCCAACGGCTTTCGCCGGCTGATCGGCGCCACCGATGCGGAGAAGGCGCTCGGAGCTGCAGGCCCGGTATCCGCGATCGGCTATGTATTCCACGACAAATGGGCCAACGAAAATCCGCAAGTCGTCCGCGGCTTCCTCCAGGCTTCGGCGCAGGCCAAGGATCTGCTGGCAAGATCCGACGAAGAGTGGCTGCGCCTTGCGCCGATTGTCCGCGCAGAAGGCAAGGAACTGGCAAAGCTGCGCGACCGCTATCGCGAGGGCATCCCCAGGCGGCCGGTCGCCGAGGAAGCGGCCGACGCCGGCAGGCTCTATCGTGTGCTGGCCGGGATCGGCGGCGAAAAGCTGGTCGGCAGCGCGCCGGAGATGGCGCCGGGCACGTTCTGGCAGGAACCGGCGAAATGACCGCAGGAGACACCGGCGACCGCACGCCTGGCGACACTGCCAGCCGTTCCGACCCTCGAGCGACGCTGATGCCCGCGCTGACGGTGGTGGCCTCCCTGCTCGGGCTTTGCCTGCTGTGGAGCCTGGCGGCGAATGCCTGGCCGAGCCGAGCCTTTCCGGGGCCGGGACAGGTCTGGCAGGTATTGCTGAGGGAGGCGGCGAGCGGCGATCTCTTCTACCATCTCGGCGCAACTCTCGGCAGGGTTGCCGCGGCATACATCGTTGCGATGATCGTCGGATCGGTGATCGGCATTCTCCTCGGCAGCTACCGCGGCGCGGACCGGTTCTTCAACCCCTGGGTAATCCTGTTCCTCAATATCCCTGCGCTGGTGATCATCGTGCTGGCCTACATCTGGTTCGGCCTCAATGAGGTGGCGGCGATAGGCGCGGTTGCCGTGAACAAGATCCCGAATGTCGTGGTGACCATGCGCGAGGGCGCCAGGGCGCTGGACCCGAGTTACGCCGAAATGGCGGCTGTGTACCGCTTCGGGCCGCTCGACCGCGTTCGCCACATCCTGCTGCCGCAGCTGCAGCCCTACCTGGCCGCGGCCTCGCGTTCCGGCATCGCCCTCATCTGGAAGATCGTTCTGGTGGTCGAACTGCTCGGCCGCTCCAATGGTGTGGGCTTCCAGATCTATCTCTATTTCCAGCTTTTCGACGTCGCTGCCATTCTCGCCTACACGCTGGCGTTCGTGGCGGTGATGCTCGTCGTCGAACTTCTTCTGGTGCAGCCCGTTGAACGACATGCAACCCGTTGGCGCCGTCGTCCCGCTTAGGGTCGACATCGCCGAAAAGACCTTCAGGTCCGCGCAAGGCGTCTCGGTCACGGCGCTCAAGAACCTTTCCTTCGAGGTCCGGCAAGGCGAATTCGCTTGCCTGCTCGGGCCATCGGGGTGCGGCAAGACCACGACGCTGCGTATTCTGCTTGGGCTCGACAGGCAGTTTTCCGGCTCTTTCCAGCTGCCTGAAGGCGGCTCGAACCGCATAGCCGCCGTGTTTCAGGAACCCACCCTGCTGCCCTGGCGGACGGTGGAGGAGAATGTCAGGCTGGCGCTGCCGAAAGACCTGCGAACGAAAAATCTCGACGGGCTGTTTGACACGCTCGGTCTCGCCGGCATGCGCTCGCTCTATCCGGCGGAGCTTTCGCTTGGCCTTGCACGAAGGGCAGCCCTTGCCAGGGCCTTCGCGACCGAACCGGCGGTGCTTTTCCTGGACGAGCCCTTCGTCTCGCTCGATGGGCGGACCGCCGAGCAGCTCCGTCACCTGCTTCTTACGGTATGGTCGGCCCGGCCTACGACCGCGCTGATGGTGACGCACAACCTGACCGAGGCCCTGACGCTGTCGGATCGCATCATCGTGCTCGCGCCGCGGCCCGCGCATGTGCTCGGCATTTTCGACGTAAGCCTGCCCAGGCAGCACCGCAGCCCAGAGGCAACGAGCGACCTTTTGCGGTCGTTCCATCAGCAATTTCCAGGCGTGACCTGATCACCCTGCAGCGGGCCGGGATGCCCTTGATGGGCGACGTGTTAGAAGCAACGCACGTCGGCTTCCGCCTGCGCCCGCTTCAACTCCGTTCGCGCGGCTTTCGCCGGTGCGCTTTCGCGAAACAGGCCTGCATTCTCGCCTGTCGTCAGAGACATGCTCTTGAAGGTCTCGGCCCTCTCATAATGGTCGTAAGGAAGGATCGAGGCGATGACATCGATCGAGCAGGAACAACTCTCCAACGCCTGACGTGTCTGGCCATTTGTCTGCATGCAGCCGAGCACATAGTCGACAATCGTCGCCGTCGGGTAGTCTCCCGCAGCGCCTGCCGGGTTTGCAAGGACTATTGTCGACGAAAGGAGGAGCGGCAGGATCGAAAATCCAACATATCTGACCATGAGAAATTCCTCCTGTTGCCTGGGCGCGGTGCGGCGAGACAGCATCGTCGCGCCCAGTTGGCGACATGCCGCGAGCCCGGTCAACCTCTCACCGCCTCCATATAGGACCAAAGGAGGAATGCCCTGCCCGTCCTCAACAGCGATCGAGGGCAGCTTGGTGATTCGCCACGCACCTATTTTCCTGAGTTCTTTTCACGCCCCCCCTTACTAACGGCAGCCAAGGATGTCACAACCGGCAACTTTGGTAAAATATGCATTCAATAAAGATCAATCCAATTATAATTGTAAATACAGATCAGTATGAATTTTATATATATCGGAGCTTAAGTCAAGCTTTTGGCAACCCTCCATCAAGAGGTTTATTTATATGTCTTCTTTATATTGCGTCGCAACATTTGTATGCTGCAATGCAAAACCATCACGGGGGTTTTTCCTTGCCTGGCATTATGCGATGACATAGCTTTACCTTGTTTCCGGCTTCAAGGACGTCGCCGTAATAAGGGAGCGGCGGCAGTCTTTCGTAGGCCAATCGGGCGGGTGTAGGGCTAGGTCGACTGAGTTGAGAGCAGAAATGCGCCTCTGCTAGTTTGATCTAGGTCGTGACACGCTGCCGGAAATACTTCCCAAATTGAATTGATTGGACGAGCTCTTGTGAGCTTTAAGATCGATTTCTCGTTGTGAACCTGGGAGGATTTTGATGCGCGCACTAACGCAAGCAACCTACATTGTATCGACCTCGGCGCTACTGTCGTTTGGCGCGCTCTATACGGCGTCAGCCAACGAAGAGCTCGCGAAAATGGCCAAAAATCCGAAAGACTGGGTGATGCAGACGGGTGATTACGCCAACACTCGTTACTCCCCGCTCAAGCAGATCACCAAGGAGAACGTGAAGAACCTGCAGGTCAAGTGGACCTTCTCGACCGGCGTGCTGCGCGGCCATGAGGGCGGACCGCTGATTGTCGGCGATGTGATGTATGTTCACGCGCCGTTCCCGAACACCGTCTACGCTCTCGATCTCAACAAGGACGGAAAGATCCTCTGGAAGTACGAGCCCAAGCAGGACGCGAACGTCATTCCGATCATGTGCTGCGACACGGTCAATCGCGGCGTTGCCTATGCACCTGCCGATGGCGACCGCCCGGCGATGATCTTTCTTAATCAGGCTGACACCAACCTCGTCGCGCTCGACGCCAAGACCGGAAAGCTTATCTGGACAGCCAAGAACGGCGATGAGACCAATGGTGGAAAGGGCGAATCCGGCACGTCGGCGCCCGTGGTCGTCAAGGACAAGGTTCTCGTCGGTATTTCCGGGGCGGAATTCGGCGTCCGCGGCTGGATAGCCGCCTACAATCTGAAGGACGGCAAGCTCGCCTGGAAGGCCTATTCGGAAGGTCCGGATGCAGACACCTTGATCGACCCCCAGAAGACCACGCAGCTCGGCAAGCCGGTGGGAAAGGACTCCGGCACCAATACCTGGGAAGGCGAACAGTGGAAGACGGGCGGCGGCACGACATGGGGCTGGTATTCCTATGATCCCAAGCTGAACCTCGTCTACTACGGTACCGGCAATCCCTCGACGTGGAACCCGGTCCAGCGTCCCGGAGACAATCGCTGGGCTATGACCATCTTCGCCCGCGATGCCGACACCGGCATGGCCAAATGGGTCTACCAGATGACCCCGCACGATGAGTGGGACTATGACGGCGTCAACGAGATGATCCTTGTCGACGACATGGAGATCAAAGGCAAGAAGCACGACGTGCTGGTGCATTTCGACCGCAATGGTTTCGCCTACACCATGGATCGCGCCACCGGCGACCTTCTCGTCGCCGAAAAATATGATCCGGCGGTGAACTGGGCCACCAAGATCAACATGGATCCGAAGAGCGACAAGTACGGTCGTCCAGAGGTCGTTCAGAAATACTCACCCCAGGCGAACGGTGAAGATACCAACACCACCGGTATCTGCCCCGCCGCGCTGGGAACGAAGGACCAGCAGCCGGCTACCTACTCGCCGAAGACGGGCCTGTTCTACGTGCCGACCAACCATGTCTGCATGGACTACGAGCCTTACAAGGTGAGCTACACGGCCGGTCAGCCTTACGTGGGCTCTACCGTGTCGATGTATCCCGCACCTGGCGGCGACAGCATGGGCAACTTGATCGCCTGGGATGCCGCCAAGGGCAAGATCGTCTGGTCGAAGCCCGAGCAGTTCTCGGTGTGGTCCGGGGCGCTCGCGACGGCCGGCGACGTGGTCTTCTACGGCACGCTCGAAGGCTACATCAAGGCGGTCGATAAGAACGGCAAGGAACTCTACAAGTTCAAGACCCCGTCCGGCATCATCGGCAACGTCACGCCCTTCGAGCATGACGGCAAGCAGTACATCGCCGTTCTGTCCGGCGTCGGCGGATGGGCCGGCATCGGTCTGGCAGGCGGATTGCTTTCGCCCGACCAAGCCGCGGCCTGGCACGGCGCCGTCGATCAGGGCCGTGCGCAAGGCGACCAGGCCACAGTCGTCGGAACCGCGGGTCTCGGAGCAGTCGGCGGCTACGCTGCACTTGCCGACTACACGACGCTGGGCGGCCAGCTGACCGTCTTCGGTCTTCCGGACTGACAGCCGGGAATGGCCTTAGAGCGAAGGCCTGAAAACAGGAGAGCCCGGATAACCCGAAGGTACTTCCGGGCTCTCGATCTGCCGCGCATCCGAAACATCGATCAATGCCGCGGCGTAACGGCAAACCCTTTGTCCTTGGCAAAATAAGGAAGCGTCTGAATGTCTGTTCGCATTGTAATTTCCGTTCTCGCCCTGGCTCTTCTGCCTCTGGCCAGCTCAAGTCTGGCCCGGGCCGAGGACAGTGCCGATAAAGCCAAGGCGGTGAAGGAAGAAGGCGGCAAGTATTTGGACGCGGATGGGAACCCGACCTACAAGATCGAGAATGGAACCGTGGATTGGTACACGTTCAGCGGTTACCGCCGCTATCACTCGGACTGCCATGTCTGTCACGGACAGGACGGAACGGGTTCAAGCTACGCGCCGGCCCTGGCCAACAGCCTCAAAAACATCGACTACCCCACTTTCCTCTCGATCGTCGCCCAGGGCCGGAAGAATACCGGCAACGGCAAGGAAAACGTCATGCCTGCCTTCGGCGATAACAAGAACGTCTACTGCTATCTGGACGATCTCTACGTCTATCTGCGCGCTCGTGCCGATGGCGCAGCACCCCGCGGCAGGCCGCCCAAGCACGAAGACAAGGCCAAGGCGGCGAAGGATGCCGAAGCATCCTGCATGGGAGGATGAAGTGACCGGCTGCGTTGCATCGAAGGCGCGCGTCGTTCTGCCCATTCTCGGCGCGCTCGCCCTGCTGCCGTCGAGCGCCTTGGCGCAAGGCGCCGGCCTCGGTGCTGCGGGAGAGCTGGTCGATCCCGACATTCTACGCGTCTGCGCCGATCCTTCGAACATGCCGTTTACCGACCAGAGCGGCCAAGGCTTCGAAAACAAGCTGGCCGAGCTGGTTGCCAGGAAGACAGGGCGGAAGTCGGTCGCCTACACATGGTTTCCGACCGTCATCGGTTTCGTGCGCAACACGCTCGGAGCCAACCGATGCGACGTCATCATGGGCTATGCCCAAGGTGATCCGCTGGTGCAGAACACCAATGCCTACTATCGCTCCTCCTATGTGCTTGTGCATCCGAAGGGCGACGACCTCGAGGGTTGCGAGACGATCGAGGATCCGAGACTCATCGGCAAGAGGATCGGTGTCGTCGAACGCACGCCGCCAACTGCCAACATGGCCGCCAACAAACTCTTGCGAACGGCAAAAATCTACCCGTTGGCCGTCGACACGCGCGTCACCCCGTCGATGGCAGAGGTTGTGATCAAGGACATGCTGGCCGGCAAGATCGACGCGGCGATCCTGTGGGGGCCGATGGCAGGCTACTATGTCAAACAACTCAAGGCGAACGTTACGATGGTCCCACTGGTCAAAGAAAAGACCGGCTCGCGTATGTCCTACCGCATCACCATGGGAGTGCGTCCATCTGACCAGGAATGGAAGCGTACGCTCAACAAAGTGATCCGGGAAAACCAGGCGGAGATAAACAAGCTCCTGCTCGACTACAACGTGCCGCTGATCGACGAACATGACAACCCGATCACGGCGGCGCCGGGATGAGATTGACCGGCGCGAGACGGCACAGGTGATGGAGGTAAGGAAGCGATCTTTGAGACAGGCAGTTATGCCATTCATGTTTGTTTCTATTGTTTGAGAACCCAGTGTTTCATTTGTCCATTTGTGAGGTGATGGACGAGCCATTGCACCGCCCGCAATGGCGCCAACGACATGACCGGCCCCTTCGGGCTGGCAGAAGAGGAGAATGCCATGAAGAAAAAGAGCTGGAAGAAACCGACCATGTGCCAGGTTGCTGCGGGCTTCGAAATTTCGCGGTATCTGCCTGCTGAAATTCCTCCCAGGAAGTAGGCCGCAGAGGTGCGTGTCCCTGACAATAGGGGCACGCACCCCTTGCCGTGTGAGGTCTTCGCGACGGGCTTTGCCGCGGGAAACGTTGGCGCGAAGCCGTTTGACATCGAGAATTTCCTGCCGGTCAGATGGGCCGCGGAGCAGGCATTGCAATGCGCGTGAAGATCATCGGATCGGCGGCGGGAGGCGGCTTTCCGCAATGGAACTGCAATTATCGCCTGAGCCGCGCGGCTCGCAGCGGGACTGCGGGTGTGCATTCACGAACCCAATCGTCCATTGCCGCATCGGCGGACGGGACTGGCTGGGTTCTCTTCAACGCGTCGCCCGACATTCGCCAGCAGATTGCGCAAACGCCTGAACTCCAGCCCGCATACGACGCGCCGCTGCGTTCGACGCCCATCCGCGCGGTGGTGCTGACCAACGCCGACGTCGACCATATCGCCGGCCTGCTCAGCCTGCGAGAACGACAGCCTTTCGCAATCTATGCAACGGCACAGGTGCTGGCGACGCTGGAGGCGAATTCGATCTTCAATGTTCTCGATCCGCAGATCGTGCCGCGGCGCCTCCTGACGCCGACGGAGGAACTGGCGATCCGCGATGCGGACGGCCGCGAGACCGGCATGGTCGTGGAAAGCTTTCCCGTGCCTGGGAAGATCGCACTCTATCTCGAGCAAAGAGACGATCCAGGCGCCGACTTCAGCTCCGATACGGGCGACACGATCGGAGTCCGTATCACCGGGGCCGGCAGCCGCGGCGCTGTCTTCTATATCCCGGGCTGCGCGGGCGTCGATGCTGCGCTCCGCGCTCGTCTGGCCAATGCCGCCTGCCTGCTGTTCGACGGCACCGTCTACACGGACGACGAGATGATCACTGCCCGCGTCGGCCCGAAAACCGGTGCGCGCATGGGCCACATCGCAATGTCTGGAGAAGCGGGTTCGATTGCCGGTTTGGCCGATGTGAAGATCGGCCGCCGTGTCTTCGTCCATATCAACAACACCAATCCGGTTCTCGACGAGAATTCCGCCGAACACGCGGCGGTCAAAGCGGCTGGCTGGGAAGTCGCCAGCGATGGGATGGAGATGGAATTTTGAGCGATTTTCACGATGCAGCCAAAGGTGGCCTGTCCAAGAGCCAGCTCGAGGCCGTGCTGCGGCAGGTCGGTGACGAGCGCTATCACAACCATCATCCTTTCCATCACAGAATGACCAGTGGCGCGCTGTCGAAGGCCGAAATGCAGGCCTGGGCGCTGAACCGCTATTGCTACCAGGCCGTCATTCCGCGCAAGGACGCCATGATCCTGGCGCGTGCCGAGGATCCGGCGTTTCGCGCCGCCTGGCGCAAACGCATCGAGGACCACGACGGCGAGGACGGCTGGAGCGGCGGCATCGCGCGCTGGCTGCATCTGGCCACCTCGCTCGGGCTCGATGCCGAGGCCGTCAAGAGCGAAAGGCTGGCGCTGCCGGCGACCCGTTTCGCCGTCGGCGCCTACCTTTCCTTCTGCACGAACCGGACGCTGCTCGAGGCGGTCGCATCGTCGCTGACCGAGATGTTCTCGCCGACCATCATCGGTGAGCGGGTGCCGGCGATGCTGGCGAAATACGACTACATCACAGAGGACACGCTGGGCTATTTCAGCCGACGGCCCCAACAGGCATCGCGCGACGCCGAGTTCGCCCTCGCCTACGTGCTCAGCCATGCCGATACGGCCGAACGCCAGCAGCAGGCGATCGATGCGCTGGTGTTCAAATGCGATATACTGTGGGCCATGCTCGACGCGCTTCAACATGCCTATGGTTCGCCGGGAAACATACCGCCCGGCGCCTTCCGCCCGGAGGCAGCCTGATGATGACGCTGCGCGAAAGAGCCATCGTGTCGTTGCGATCGGTGCCATCGCTGCCGAAGCATGTGCGCATACAGTACGAC
>NZ_RZSL01000234.1:0-8969 GCF_003997355.1 Mesorhizobium sp. M1E.F.Ca.ET.041.01.1.1
GCAGAGAGCCCGCTTTTGCGAGAAGCCGCTTTTCCGGCGAGCTCGCCTGGCGCGCCACGGTGGCGGCGACAAGCGCCGCCGGCCAGGCCTTTGCGGCGATCGGCGCGCTCGACTGCGTCACCGCCTTCCTCCATCCTGGTTTCCACATGGTCGCCTATCCGGTAAGCGGGGGCAGCGCCGTCAACCTCGCCGCCTTCACCAAGGGCGAGCGCATTGCCGAAGGCTGGTCGGGCCATGCCGATCCCGCCATTCTCGCCAGCGCCATGCGCGGCACGTCGCAGGTTCTGGCAAGGCTTGCCACGCTCGCCGGCCCCTGGACGGCATTTCCGATCCACACCGTCGAGCAGCAGTGCTGGACGATGCCGGAAGGCGTCGCGCTGATCGGTGACGCCGCGCACGCCATGACGCCGTTCGCGGCGCAGGGCGCGGCTATGGGCATAGAGGACGCCGCGATGCTTGCCAGTTTGGTCGCCGACTTTCCCGCCGATCCGCGGCAAAGCCTCGGTATCTGGGAAAATCTCAGGCGCCCGCGCATCGAGAAGGTGCTCAGGCGCGGCGCGCTCAACCGGTTGGCATGGCATGCCTGGGGACCGGTGGCGCTAGCCCGCAACCTGGTGCTGGCGACGCGGCCGGCGGAAAAGCTCGCGGCGGATCTGGACTGGCTCTATGGCTGGGAGGAGCGGAACGTTGTAGGGCGGTAAGGCGTCGCAGCGATAAAGCTCGACAGGCTGGCGGGACAGAGGGGGGTGTGACGGAACGCGGCGTTCGCAACTCGCGGATATGCCAACCATCAATCATACAGCCTCATCGACAACCCCAGCGACACCGGGAGCGGGTTCCACCAGCCGGTGCGCAGGCCGGCGGTGCGCAGTGCCGCCGCCGTCCAGGTGTTGCAACCGACCAGCGCGTTGAAACGGCCGTTGGCCTCGTAGAAGCGGTCGAAGCTGGAATAGCCGGCATTGTCGATGACCGTCGGCCCGTTCGGCCCCTGCCGGAAGCTCGATTGAATGTAATCGAGCAGCACCGAAAAGTGCTTCTCGTCGATGTCGAAGCCAGCGACGTCCGGGCGCGGTTCGGCAATCGCGCCGGCGAGGTCGACATGCATCACCGAGGCGTCCAGCGTCAGCGCCTTCAGCACCGGCACGGCCCTCAGTTCCGACCATGTCGGCGTCTCCAGGTAGAACGCGCGACCGCCCCAGCCGAAAATAAGGTAGCGCGCCTGCGGCGCATCGGTGGGCAGCCCGGCGTCGGCGAGGAAATGATAACGCCGGCGCACGCCGTCATCGACCGGGATCGCGATGTCGGTATGGATCGGGTTCTTGAGCACCAGTATGCGCCTGGTGCCCTCGCCCGCGGCCACCGCCGGCCAGAGTGGGCGCGGCACCAGCGTGCCGAGCGCGGCGGTAAAAAGGAGCACAGCGACCAGCATGGACGGGAAACGCAGGAATTTTCTCGTCAACGGCGGGGCTCCGTTGCGCCTCTAGAGCAATTCCAGAAAAAGTGTGTAACAGTTTTCCGTCCGGAATTGCGTAAAAACAAATAGTTAGAGTGGGTCAGCGATTCTGTGAAAAGCCGAAACCGCTCTAAGCACAGAGTTTCTTAGCCGATCGTCCAAAAACAAAGAAGCCCGACCTTGCGGCCGGGCTTCTCAAATCGTTGTCGCGCTGTGTTAGTGCAGGATCTGCGACAGGAATAGTTTTGTGCGCTCATGGCGCGGATGGTCGAAGAATTCGGCCGGCGTGTTCTGCTCGACGATCTGGCCCTGATCCATGAAGATCACCCGGTTGGCGACCTTGCGGGCAAAGCCCATCTCGTGCGTGACGCAAAGCATGGTCATGCCCTCCTCGGCCAAGCCAACCATCGTCTCCAGCACTTCCTTGATCATTTCCGGATCGAGCGCCGAGGTCGGCTCGTCGAACAACATGATGCGCGGATTCATGCACAGCGAGCGAGCGATCGCCACGCGCTGCTGCTGGCCGCCCGAGAGCTGGCCGGGATATTTGTTGGCCTGCTCGGGGATCTTGACGCGCTTCAGGAAATGCATGGCGATTTCCTCGGCCTGCTTCTTCGGCGTCTTGCGCACCCAGATCGGCGCCAGCGTGCAGTTCTCCAGGATGGTCAGATGCGGGAACAGGTTGAAATGCTGGAACACCATGCCGACCTCGCGGCGCACCTCGTCGATCTTCTTTAGGTCGTTGGTCAGTTCCTTGCCGTCGACGATGATCTTGCCCTTCTGGTGCTCCTCCAGCCGGTTGATGCAGCGGATCATGGTCGACTTGCCGGAGCCGGACGGACCGCAGATGACGATGCGCTCGCCGCGCATCACCTTGAGGTTGATGTCCTTCAGCACATGGAACTCGCCGTACCATTTGTGCATGCCGACGATATCGATGGCGACATCGGTGGTCGAGACATGCATCTTCTTGGCATCGACCTTGATGTCTTCCGCGCTGACGGCGTTTTCGGTGCTCATGGCCAATTCCCCTTTTATCGTTCGATTTGATGCATGTCGTTATCCCAAAACCGTTTCACACTTTTGGGCGACATGCATCAGCGTTTGTAGCCGGTGTCGAGCCGGCGTTCGGTGTACATTGAATAGCGCGACATGCCGAAGCAGAACAGCCAGAATACGAAGGCGGCAAAGACGAGGCCGGATTTCGCGGTCTGCGGCGTCGCCCAGTTGGCGTCGGACAGGTTCTGTTTGACCACGCCCAAAAGGTCGAAGATCGAGATGATCAGCACCAGGCTGGTGTCCTTGAACATGCCGATGAAGGTGTTGACGATGGCGGGGATGACCAGCTTCAGCGCCTGCGGCAGCACGATCAGACCCATCTTCTGCCAGTAGCCGAGGCCGAGAGAATCGGCGCCCTCATACTGCCCCTTCGGGATCGCCTGAAGGCCACCGCGCACCACTTCCGCCATATAGGCGGCGGCGAACAGCGACACGCCGATCAGCGCCCGCAGGAACTTGTCGAAGGTGACACCGGCCGGCAGGAACAGCGGCAGCATGACACTGGCGAAAAACAACACCGTGATCAGCGGGATGCCGCGCACGGTCTCGATGAAAATCACACACAGCATCTTGACGATCGGCATCTTGGAGCGCCGGCCGAGCGCCAGCAGCGTGCCGAGCGGCAGCGACACGGCGATACCGACGAAAGAGAGGCTGAGCGTCACCAGCAGCCCGCCCCAGCGCGAAGTCTCGACAAGCGGGAGGCCGAACGCACCGCCGGACAAGAGAAAGAAAGACACAACCGGCAGCACCAGGAAGAGCAGGATGGCGTTCAGTCCCTTGCGCGGCACGCGTGGAATCAGCATCGGCACCAAAAGCACCACCAGCAGGACAGCGACCAGGATCGGCCGCCAGCGTTCCTCGACCGGATAGGTGCCGAACATGAACTGCCCAAACTTGGCGTTGACGAAGGCCCAGCAGGCGCCACTCCAGCCGTCGGGCTGGATGCCGCCCTGCGCGACCGTTGCGCAGACCGTGCGGTTGGGCCCGATCCATTGGGCGCTGATGAAGGCCCAGTTGATGACCTGCGGCAGCACCCAGAGAACAATGGCGATGCCGAGAACGGTGAGGATCGTGTCGCTGACCGAACCGATCAGGTTCTTGCGCACCCAGGCATAGGCGCCGCGCTCGGTGGGCGGCGCCGGCTGGGCAAGCGCCATCTCGGTGCGCACCCAGGACATATCGTGTTCCTGCATGACCCTACCTCTCCACCAGCGCCATTCTGGCGTTGACGACGTTCATCACCGCGGAGGTGATGAGGCTCAGCACCAGATAGGCGATCATCATGATAAATACGCCCTCGACCGCCTGCCCGGTCTGGTTGAGCACCGTGCCGGCAGTGGCGGTAAGGTCCGGATAGCCGATGGCGATCGCAAGCGAGGAGTTCTTGGTCAGGTTGAGATACTGGCTGGTCATCGGCGGAATGACGATACGCATCGCCTGCGGCACCACAACCAGGCGCAGAATCGGGCCGGAGCGCAGACCAAGGGCGCCGGCCGCCTCGGTCTGACCCTTGCTGACACCCCTGATGCCGGCGCGCACGATCTCGGCGATGAAGGCCGCCGTATAGCAGGAGAGCGCCAGATAGAGCGACAGGAACTCGGGTTTGACCTGGAAGCCGCCAGTCAGATTGAAGGTCGACTGCTTCGGCAGGTCGAAGGTGAGCGGCATCCCGGCGAGCAGGAAGGCAAGCACCGGCAGGCCGACGATCAGGGCCACCGAGGTCCAGAACACCGGGAACTGCTGGCCGGTCGCCATCTGGCGCTGGCGCGCCCGGTACGCGACGAACCAGGCCATGGCGAGCGCCACGACGAAGGCGACGCCGATCAGCCAGGAGCCATCGCCCCAAATCGCGCGCGGAAAATAAAAGCCGCGCTGGTTGAGGAAAGTGCCGAACGGCAGGTGGAAGCTTTCGCGCGGCGGAGGCAGGACGGCCAGCACGCCCGAATACCAGAAGAAGATGACCAGCAGAGGCGGGATGTTGCGGAAGATCTCGACATAGACCGTGCAGATCTTGCGGATCAGCCAGTTGTGCGACAGGCGACCGATGCCGATGACGAAGCCGATGATGGTGGCGGTGACGATGCCGGCAACTGCGACGATGATGGTGTTGATCAGGCCGACGAGGATGGCGCGGAAATAGGTCGAATCGGACGTATAGGCGATCGGCGTATCCGAGATGTCGAAACCGGCCCTGCCCCTCAGGAAGCCGAAGCCGGAGGCGATGTGCAGGCGAGCCAGATTGTCGATGACGTTCTGCACGATCCACCAGACCGAGCCGAACAACAAGACGATGACCAGCGTCTGAAAGAAGATGCTGCGTATTTTCGGGTCATTGACGAAGGAGCCGCGGCTCGGCTCCTCGCGAAGGATTTCCTGCGATGCCATGCGACCATCCCCTGGAAAGAGAAACCGGGAGGCAGATGACCTGCCCCCCGGGATCACGTTTCGATCAGCGGATCGGCGGAGCGTATTGCAGGCCGCCCTTGGTCCACAGCGCGTTGATGCCGCGCGCGATCTTGAGCGGGCTGCCGGAGCCGACATTGCGCTCGAACATTTCGCCGTAGTTACCGACCGCCTTGACGATGTTGACGACCCAGTCATTGGAGACGCCGAGATCGGTGCCGATCTTGGTGTCGGCTTCCTGGCCGAGCACGCGCTTGACCTCGGGATTGTCCGAGTTCTTCATCTCGTCGACATTGGCCTTGGTGATACCGAGCTCCTCGGCGTCGAGCAGCGCGAAGTAGGTCCACTTGACGATGTGGTACCACTGATCGTCGCCCTGGCGCACGGCCGGGCCGAGCGGCTCCTTGGAGATGATCTCGGGCAGCACGACGTGATCGGCAGGCGAGCCCAGCGTCAGACGGATGCCATAGAGGCCCGACTGGTCGGTGGTGTAGACGTCGCAGCGGCCGGCGTCATAGGCGGCGTTGACCTCTTCCAGCTTCTCGAACACGACGGGGTTGTACTCCATCTTGTTCGACTTGAAGTAGTCGGCAAGGTTGAGCTCGGTCGTGGTGCCGGTCTGCACGCAAACGGCGGCGCCCGAAAGCTGCAGCGCCGAGTTCACGCCCGGCAGCTTCTTGGCGTTGATCATGAAGCCCTGGCCGTCATAGTAGGTGGTGCCGACGAAGTTCAGGCCGAGCGCGGTATCGCGGTTGATCGTCCAGGTGGTGTTGCGCGACAGGATGTCGACCTCGCCGGACTGCAGCGCGGTGAAGCGTTCCTTGGCGCTGAGCGGTGTGAACTTGACCTTGGTGCCGTCACCGAAGACGGCGGCCGCGACGGCGCGGCAGAAGTCGGCGTCGATGCCCTGCCATTCCCCCTTGTCGTCCGGCGCCGAGAAGCCGGCGAGACCGGTCGAGACGCCGCACTGGATAAAGCCCTTCTGCTTCACGGTATCCAGCGTGCCGGCCGAAGCTGCCGACGCCGTAAACCCGAGCGCGGCGGCGCCAAGAATGCCGATTGCGATGTGTTTCATGACCCACAGACCCTTTTCTGCTTTACAGGCGCCCCTGCTTCCCAGGCAGCCCTGATCTTTTTTCATGTGTGAATGCAGCTCCCACTTCGGCCCACTCCCGGACCCGCACCGTTGCCGGTGCACTGCCTCCCATTCACGAAACGCATCGAAGGCGATTATTCCTGTGAGGTCAAGGGAAATGACCGAATTGCGACACGTTTGAAAACCGATTGCCGGAAATGCCCGAATTGCAGTCAGAAGCGCCCGCGAATTGGTCAAAAGCTGCAACCGGAACCGGCAAGTCGGAGCCCACGGAAATTTTGAACGTTACGCTAATTCATGCCGGTAACTACTGTCGCCGGCGATGGAAGGACTGGCGCGATTCATGGCGAAGGGCGGGCGCGCCAAGGTGCCTTCGACGCAAGTCCACCGGAGGCGCGCAAAGGGCGCGATCGGTGAGCCGGCGAGCTTTTATTTGGCCCACCCAAACACCGACGCTTGGCGGGCTCGGAGCGGTTGCACGGGCCGCCACGCCGCACTATGGCTGAGCTCCAGACACACTACGACAGGCGACGAACCATGGCGACAGACGGCAGCAAGATCGGCATCAACACGCGGCTTGCCCATTCCGGCAACAACCCGCGCGACTATTTCGGCTTCGTCAATCCGCCGGTCGTGCATGCCTCGACAGTGCTATATCCCGACGCCGCCGCGATGGCATCGCGCAGCCAGAAATACACTTATGGCACGCGCGGCACGCCGACCATGGATGCGCTCACGCTGGCCGTCGACGCGCTGGAGGGTTCAGCCGGCACGATCGCGGTGCCATCCGGCCTTGCGGCGGTGACAATCCCCCTGCTCACTTTCGTCTCGGCTGGCGACCATCTGCTGATCGTCGATTCGGTCTATCATCCGACACGGAATTTCGCCGACACCATGCTGAAGCGCCTCGGTGTCGAGATCGAATATTACGATCCGCGCATCGGCGCCGGCATCGCCCAGCTGATCAAGCCCAACACCAAGGTGGTGTTCGCCGAATCGCCGGGATCGAACACCTATGAGGTGCAGGACATTCCGGCAATCGTAAAGGCCGCGCATGCGGCAGGCGCCATCGTCATGATGGACAACACCTGGGCGACGCCGCTCTTTTTCAAACCGCTCGACCATGGCGTCGACATCTCGATCCATGCGGCCACCAAATATCCGGCCGGCCATTCCGATGTGCTGCTCGGCACGGTGTCGGCCAACGAAACGCATTGGAAGGCGCTCTACGAAGGCTTCTGCACGCTGGGATGCTGTTCCGGGCCGGACGACGTCTACCAGGTGCTGCGCGGCCTGCGCACGATGGGGGTCAGGCTCGAGCATCACCAGAAGAGCGCACTCGACATCGCGCGCTGGCTGGAGGAGCAACCGGGCGTGGCGCAGGTGCTGCATCCGGCACTGGAAAGCCACCCGGATCACGCGCTGTGGAAGCGCGACTTCTGCGGCTCGAGCGGCATCTTCTCGATCGTGCTCAAGGGTGGCGGGCAAAAACAGCAGCACGCCTTCCTCGACGCATTGAAGATCTTCGGCCTCGGCTATTCCTGGGGCGGCTATGAGAGCCTTGCCGTGCCGGTCTTCCTGGGCGACCGCACCATAGCCAAGGGCTCCTATGCCGGTCCGCTCATCCGCCTGCAGATCGGGCTCGAGGACGTCGAGGACCTCAAGGCCGACATCCAGCGCGGGCTCAAAGCGGCAGCCGAAGTCTGAGCGGCGGGCATAGCGCCCGACCAGATCGGACAAGTCCGGGAACCTTTTGCCGGCAGGCGCATCCAATTCACGGATGAAACGCCTGTCCGGGAGATTGGGCGCGATTGAGAAAGCCGAGGCCGCTGGCGGTGTGGCGAACGCGTCGCCTCGCGCAATAATATTCTTCCCGGCCGCGAATATACGGATTGGTTTGGCTTCCAAATCCGTGGCTTCGGCGGCATTGCGAGCAGCGCAAATTCCAGCCATTTGATCCCAAGGGCCTGCCATGGCGTTCCGCCTCTTCGTTCCGATCCTTGCCGGCGCGACGCTCCGCGAACGACTGCTTGCCTGCATCGGCGCGACCATCGGCGTCGCGCTGACCGGCGTGATCAGCGGGCTCGCCATGGGGAGCGGCCCGCATGTGGCGCTGCTGGTGGCGCCGATGGGGGCTTCCGCCGTGCTGCTGTTCGCCGTGCCTTCGAGCCCGCTGGCGCAGCCTTGGTCGATCATCGGCGGCAATACGATTTCGGCGCTGGTCGGCGTCACGGTGGCGCATTTCGTGCATGACCCGGTGATCGCCTCCGGGCTGGCCGTGGCGCTCGCCATTGCCGCCATGTCGTTCACGCGCTCGCTGCATCCGCCGGGAGGCGCCGCGGCTCTCACCGGCGTGCTTGGCGGACCGGCCGTGGTCAGCGCAGGCTTTTTGTTTCCCTTCGTGCCGGTGGCGCTGAATTCGATCATATTGGTGACGCTCGGCTTGCTGTTCCACAAGCTGTCGCGGCGCAATTATCCGCATGTCCACGCGCCTGTGGCCAACAGCCACGGCACCGCCGACCGGCCGCCCACGACGCGCGTCGGCTTCCGGCCGGAGGATGTCGATGCTGCCCTTGCCGCGCTCGACGAGAGCTTCGACATCGACCGCGACGACATCGAAAGGCTGCTGCGTCAGGTCGAATTGCAGGCGACGGTGCGCTCGCACCGCACCCTGCTCTGCCGGGACATCATGTCCCGCGACGTGATCTCGGTGACGGAGAACGCCACCGCGGACGAGGCGCGAAAGCAGCTTCTCGACCACAATATCCGCATCTTGCCGGTGGTCGACGCCGAGGCAAGGCTGGCCGGCGCCGTCGGCCTGCGCGAGCTGACGAGACCGACCGACACGGTAAAGGGCGTGATGTCGAAGGCCGGCACCGCCTCGCCCGACACGCCGGCGATGAGCCTGCTGCCGGCGCTGACCGACGGGCACAGCCATGCGGTGGTGATCGTCGA
>NZ_RZSL01000235.1:0-8923 GCF_003997355.1 Mesorhizobium sp. M1E.F.Ca.ET.041.01.1.1
GGTGGAAAAGACCGGCAAGGTGTTCGTGCTCACCCACAACTACACCGCCTATCCGATGATCCGCCAGGCGCGTGAGATGGTGGCCAAGGGCCAGCTTGGCGACATTCGCATCGTGCAGTCGGAATATCCGCAGGACTGGTTGACCGAGGACCTTGCCGCTACCGGCCAGAAGCAGGCCTCGTGGCGCTCGGACCCCAAGCAGGCCGGCGCCGGCGGCGCGCTCGGCGACATCGGCACGCATGCCTATAATCTTGCGCGTTTCGTTTCCGGCCTGGAGCTCGATTCGCTGTCGGCCGATCTCGATGCCTTCGTGCCGGGCCGGCAGCTCGACGACAATGTCAACGTCATGCTGCGCTTCAAGCCGGTCGGCAACAAGCATCCCGCCAAGGGCATGATCTGGGCCAGCCAAGTGGCGCCCGGCCACGAGAACGGGCTGAAGCTGCGCATCTACGGCTCGAAGGGCGGGCTCGAATGGGTGCAGGCCGACCCGAACTATCTGTGGTACACGCCGTTCGGCCAGCCGAAGCAGTTGCTGACCCGTGCCGGCGCCGGCGCGATGCCCGTGGCGGCGCGTGTAACGCGCGTGCCGTCCGGCCATCCGGAAGGCTATCTCGAAGGCTTCGCCAACATCTACCAGGAGGCCGCGCGGGCGATCCGGGCAGCACGGCGCAAAGGCGGCAAGCTGGCCAAGGATGTCGTCTTCCCGACGATCGCGGACGGCGTCGAAGGCATGGCCTTCATCGAGGCCTGTGTGAAGTCGTCGAAGAAGAATGGGGCGTGGACGAAGCTCTAGGGGTGACGATATTCAGGTGAGGCCGGCCTGCAAACGGCGGCTTCCTGCGCTTCCGGTGCTCACGTACTTCAAGTACGCTCCGCTCCGGTTCTCGGAATCCGCCATTTTCGGCTCGGCCTGACCTGAATCTCATCACCCCTCGTTCGAAGGTGATGAGGGAGAGGGGATGTCGATGAAGATCGGCATGTGCATGTTCCTGTGGACCACCAGCGTCTCGACGAAGCATGAGGCGCTGCTGAAGGACATCAAAGCAACCGGCTTCGACGGCGTCGAGATCCCGGTCTTCGCGGGCGGGCCTGACGACTACAAAAAGCTCGGCGAGATGCTCGACCGCATCGGCCTGGAACGCACCGCGGTCTCGGCCATGGGCGATCCGGCGATGAACCTGATCTCGCCCGATGCCGCGACGCGCAAGGCCGGTATCGACTACATGAAATGGGCGATCGACTGCAGCGCGGCGCTTGGCGCGAACCGGCTGAGCGGCCCGCTGCACTCGACGCTGGGTGCCTTCTCCGGCAGCGGGCCGACAGCGGCCGAGAAGCAGCGTTCGATCGCCTCGCAGCGCGCCATCGGCGACCATGCCGGCAAGAAGGGCGTCACCGTTGGGCTGGAAGCGCTCAACCGCTTCGAATGCTACCTGGTGAACACGATGGACGATCTGTCGGAGCATATCGACGCGATCGACCGGCCTCACGTCAAGGCGATGTACGACACCTTCCACGCCAATATCGAGGAAGCCGATCCGATCGGCGCCTATACGCGCAATCGCAGGAACATTGTTCATATCCATATTTCGGAGAATGACCGCGGCGTGCCGGGGCGCGGCCACGTCCCCTGGAAGGAGACTTTTTCAGCCATCCGCAAGAGCGGCTATGACGACTGGCTGACGATTGAATCGTTTGGACGCTCGCTGAAGGACTTGGCAGCGGCGACGAAGGTGTGGCGCGATTTCGCCGAGAGCCCCGAGGCGGTGTACCGCGAAGGGTATAGGCATATCAGGGATGGGTGGAGGAAGGCGGCTTAGAGGCCCTGCGCCTAGTCCAACTTCTATTTGCGTTCGCAACGGTTGCCAGGTGGTTCCCCCACTCCGTCTCGGCTTCGCCGAGCCACCTCTCCCCCCTCCGGAGGGAGAGGAAAGGGAGCCTCGTGGCTCGGGAGAGGAAGAAAGCCTCGGCCTAGACCGTGATGGCGTTTCGTTGAATCGCCACCACAATCTAAATCTTTGTTGGAGCATGATCTTTCTCCGAAAACCGGTTCCCACTTTTCGGGATCATGCTCTAGGAGGACAGGCGTCGGCTCGGACAGCCTGGCGCCTTTCCTCTACCCCGTCGATCGGGGGAGAGGTGTCGAGCGCAGCTCGACGGAGTGGGGGTCGACCCTTGGCTCGGCGCTGCACGATGCCTGCGCCTATGGTTCACAAGGTTATCCCTGCGCGGCCTGCAGCCGGTTGTAGTCATGCAGCGTGCGGCTCAGCCGCCTGCGCAGGAAGTTCGAGATGTTGTCGAAGATGAAGACGACGAGCAGCGTCAACAGCACCATGTAGAAGACGTTCGCCCAGTTAGAATTGGTGCGCATCGCTTCCCAAAGCTTCAAGCCGATGCCGCCGGCGCCGACGGCGCCGATGATGGTCGCGCCGCGGGTGTTCGATTCCCACTGGTAGAGTGTCTGGCTGATGAAGATCGGCACCACCTCCGGCAGCACGCCGTAGCGCTGCACGAGCAGGCCGTTGGCGCCGGTCGACAGCACGCCTTCGCGCGGCTTGTCGTCGATGTTCTCCAGCGCCTCGGAATAGGTTTTGCCGAGCGTGCCGATCTCGGTGAAGAAGATGGCGGCGCTGCCGGCGAGCGGGCCGGGGCCGAAGGCGCGGGTGAAGAACAGCGCCCAGATCAGCATGTCGACCGAGCGCATGAAATCGAAGAAGCGCTTCAGGACCTGGCTGAGCAGGCCGCTCGGCGTGATGTTGCGGGCGGCGAAGAAGGCCAGCGGGAAGGCGACGATGCCGCCGAGCAGCGTGCCGAGGAACGCCATGACGATGGTCTGCAAGAGCTTCGTCCAGACGTCGCCATGCTGCCACTGCGCGTTGTTCCAGATGTTGTCGGCGGCTAAAGCCAGGTTCGACGTGCCGGGCTTGAGCTCAGGCCCCGAAAGGATCAGCGAAAACACCTCGCCGGCCGACTTGCCGAAGAAGGGCGAGCGGGTGTCGAAGACGAAATTCGCCCAGCCAAGGAAGCGCTTGCGCACCTTGACGCGGTCGACGGTGATGCGCACCTCGCCGGCAAAGCCCATCTTGGCGACGACCTCGTCATCATGCACGGTCACCCAGTCCGGCACCGGGCCGGACACCTGCGGCTTGCCGCTGGTGAGCGACACAGGCACCCTCTGGCCATTGGCGACGATTGTCGCCCTGGTCTTGTCGAAGATGACGGACTTTGCATTGCCGTCGATCTGCACGGTGAAGGTGCCGTCGGGATTCCTGATCACCCAGTCCGGATTGGGGTTCTCGCCAAGCGCGGAAAAGCGCGGATACTTCGGCGTGATCTGTGGCTGGTCGAGGCGGAATTCCGGCTGCAGGTCGTAGCTGATCCATTGCGACAGGAAGAGCGGCAGGCGCTCCCAATGCGATTCTTTCAGCACCTGCGGCAGGCTGAAGAACCACAAGGCATAGGCGAGATAGAGCACCGTGCCCGCGATCAGCAGCAGCGGCCAGAAGCGCCTGTAGGCCGGCCGCTGGAATATCTGCGGGTGGCGTTCCTCGATGGCCCTGATTTCGTCGACTGTCATAGCCATGGTCAAGCAGCGCTCATCAGGAAGGCCTGCTCGCCGACCAGTTTGCGGCGCAGCCAGGCGGAGAACTGGTCGACGAGGAAGATGGTGACAAAGAGCAGCAGCACCAGCGCCAACGTCTTGGCGCCGAAGCCGCGCGAGATCGAAAGCTTCAGCTCCTCGCCGATGCCACCGCCGCCGACGGCGCCCATGATGGTCGAGATGCGCACGTTGATCTCGATCCTGAGCAGCGTGTAGGACATGAAATTGGGCAGCACCTGCGGCAGGTCGGCGAAGCGCACGCGCTCGATCCAGTTGGCGCCGACCGCGCGCAGACCCTCCTCGGGACGCATGTCGATGTTCTCGTTGATCTCGTAGAACAGCTTGCCCAGCGCGCCGATCGAATGCAGGCCGATGGCGATGATGGCGGCGACCGGACCGATCGAGACGATGGCTGCGAACAGCCCGGCGATGACGATCTCCGGGAAAGCGCGCAGCAGTTCCATGAAACGCTTGACGACGAGCCGCAGGATCGGGCTCGGCGTCAGGTTGCGCGCGGCGATGAAGGAGAAGGGAACGGCAAAGACGAAGCCGATAAAGGTCGAGACCAGCGCCACGTTGACGGTGGTCAGCATCAGCTCGAAATATTCGGGGATGTAGATGCCGCCCCAGATGTAGACGCGGCCGAGCGGGAAGTTGAATTCCTGCGTGCCCTTGTCATGCGGCGAGGCGATGTCGAACAGCGCCCGCCAGACGTCGTTCCAGTCCTTCGGGATCAGCCAGCTCAGGAAATCCAGGATATGCGGCAGCCGGTCGAAGAAATGGCCGGCATTGGCCTCGTCGGCGAACCACATCGTCGCGAACATGGCGACAAGCAGCAGGCCGGCGCCTAGCGCGGTGTAGAAGCGGCGAAGCGAGGTCTGGCGCCGCCAGGCGTCCGCCTGCTGCCGGGTTGCTTCGGAGTGGATTGTCGCTGAGGCTGTCATGATCGGAGCATGCAAAAAGGGCGGCGTTTCAAAACGCCGCCCTTTCTTCCTGATGCCGTCAGCCGCCGATCGCGGCTTTGCGGGCCTCGACGATGACTTTGTAGAAGTCCGGCTTCACCGGGACATAGCCGGTGAAATCGCCGCCCTCGACGCCCTCGAAGCAGGGCTTGTCCTTGCCCGGGAGGGCGGTGAAGAAGTCGGTGAGCTTGGCAGTCATGTCGGCGCCGATCGCTGTGCGGACAACCAGCGGGCCGTTCGGGATCAGGCCCGAGCGCCAGACTTCGACGAAGTCGTTCGGGTCGACGGCGCCCTTGGCGACTTCCTTGTGGAAGGTGCCGGAGGTGTAGCCGTTCTTGAAGTCGCCGATGCCGGAGGAATCGTCCACCGCCACGTCGACCTTGCCGTCGCGAACGGCCAGAACGTTGTTCTCATGGCCGCCATTGAACTGGGTCGAGGCGAAATAGGTCTCGTTGGAGGCGCCGGTGTCCTTCGGAATCTGGGTCAGCGGGATCAGATAGCCCGAAGTCGAATCCGGATCGGCATAGCCGAGCTTCTTGCCCTTGGCCGACTTGATGTCGGTGATGCCGGAAGTCTTCAGCGCCAGGCCGATCGAATAGTAGCCGGTCGAGCCATCGGTCTGCTTGGTGGTGAGGATCGGGGTGACCGCGTTCGGGTCCTTGAGGTAGACGCTGGCATAGCCGGACGCGCCGAGCTCGGCGAAGTCGAGCGTGCCGCCGAGCAGACCCTGGATGACGCCGTCATAGTCGGCGGCCGGGAACAGCGACACCTTCTCGAAGCCGAATTCGGCCTTGAGGTGGTCGGCAAGGCACTGGTAGTTGCGCAGGCGGTCGGTCTCGTTCTCACCGCCGAGGATGCCGACGCGGAACTCCTTGATGTCGGCGGCGTGAGCGGCGCTTGCCGCCATGGCCAGCATCGATACGGCGCCAAAAACCATTTTCCTGAACATTTTGATCTCTCTCCTGTTGCTCCGGCTGCGCGCCGGTGACGTTCGAATTTTTGAGTTTTGCCTTTGACGCGGACGGGCGATCCGGGTTGCTCTTTGCCGAAATCCACGATTTGCCCGGAGCGGCTACAGCCCGGGCAATGGACTCAGTAGCCAGGGAAGGCCGGTTCGAGCGGTCCGGCGGATGCGGTGATCTTCGGCTTGACGGTGACGCTGGTCGACGTGATCGCCTCGGAGATCTCGACGCCGTTGGCATCGGCGCCATAGACGGTGCGCACGGCGTCGCGGTCGAGATCCTCGGGCGCGCCGTCGAACACGACCTTGCCGGCGGCCATGCCGATGATGCGGGTGCAGTAGGCGCGGGCGGTGTCCAGCGTATGCAGGTTGGTGACGACGGTGATGCCTTCGCGCAGGTTGATGTCGCGCAGCGAATCCATGACCACCTTGGCGTTGAGCGGGTCGAGCGAGGCGATCGGCTCGTCGGCCAGAAGCACCTTCGGCTGCTGCATCATGGCGCGCGCGATCGCCACGCGCTGCTGCTGGCCGCCGGAAAGCGTGCCGGCCGGCTGCAGCGCGGTGCGGGCGATGTCGAGGCGCTCGAGAGCCGCCACCGCCTCCGCGCATTCGGTGCGCGAGAACATGCCGAGCAGGTTGGAAAGCGTCGAGCGATGGTTGAGGCGGCCGAGCAGAACGTTGGTCAGGACGTCGAGGCGCGGCACGAGGTTGAACTGCTGGAAGATCATGGCGCAGTCGCGCTGCCAGCGGCGCAGCGGCGAGCCCTGCAGGCGGGAAACGTCGGAGCCGTCAAAAAAAATCGATCCCTGGCTGGGATCGATGAGACGGTTGATCATGCGCAATAACGTCGACTTGCCGGCGCCGGAACGGCCGATGATGCCGACCATCTGGCCCTGCGGGATCGATACGTTGATGTCGCTGACCGCGGTGTTCTTGCCAAATCGTCGGGTTACGCCGCGGATTTCCAACGTGGCCGATGATGCTGACATGGCAAGACTCCGGTACGTCGCAGTTTTGAAGGTCCGTTAACCTTCGCTAGCGCAGCCCCATGAAGCTGGGGTGTCGGATTGATGTCAGTTTTGTTACGACCCACAGGCAGGAATCGTCGTTTATGCACGTCGTTGTCCCAAAACCGCTGGGCACCTTTGGGCGACATGCACGGGCTCATCCAAGGACCAGCAATTCCTCGAAGTGCTTCATGTCCTTGAAGCTGCAGAAGGCCGGCGGGCGCAATTCGATCACTGGAGCCTCGCGGTCGAGGAACGACAGGCAGTCGTCGAACAGGTCCTGCCAGGCTGACACTCGTTCGTCGGCGAGGCGGCGGATCTGGTAAGCGAAGGTGATGTGGAAGATGTAGCTGTCGTGGTCGGGGTGACGATAGCCGAACGGCACCGACAGCGCGTCACGCCATGCCTTGAGGATAGCACGGTCCTCTTCCGTGGCACCGGCGACCGTCAGGCCGTTTGGCGTGACGCCGATGGCCTTGATCCTGAATGCACCGTTGCCCTCGAAGCCCTGCAGCCGCTCCAGATAGAGGCGAGTGATGTCGTCGATGCTGGTGTTCAACGGCACATCGGAAGGCCAGTAGGGAAGGCGGCGCCGGTATTCTATGATGCCCTGGAACAGGGTCATATGCAGGCTGGAGATCGGCGTGAAGGCGAGGCGATCGGCGTCGGGCATGGAGAGGATACGCTCGCGCACCGCGATGATTGCGGCTTCGGATGGCGAGCCCTCGACGAGGTGGCTGACAACGGTGTTGCCCGGCTCGAAAAGGAAATTGCCCGATGTGTCATAGCGGGTGCCGAGATGCATCGGCGGCATCGGGTTGGTGCCTTCGAAGAAGGAGGCAAGCGAGGGTCTGACTTTGTCGAGCATGGCGATCTCCCTGGGGGAGATCGCCTCTGCCCGAGTCGTGTGTCAAGGATGTGAATGGTGAAGGCTTCCCCAGCCCGAACCTTGTTGTCCGCCATTCACTATTGACCATTCACGAGATTCAGCCGCCATACTTTTCCAGGAAAGCCTCGGCCTCCAACTCGCGAAAATCGTCGAGCGCGGCGCGCAGCCGGGCATGGTCCCAATCCCACCAGGCGAGCGCCTGGTAGCGCTCGGCGGTGCGGCGGTCGAAACGCTCGCGGATCGGTTTTGCCGGCACGCCGGCGACGATCGTGTAGGGCGCGACATCCTTCGACACCACGGCACCGGCGCCGACCGCCGCGCCATCGCCGACGGTCACGCCGGGCAGCACGGTCGAGCCATGGCCGAGCCAGGTGTCGTGGCCGATGGTGACGCGCTTGGCGCGGCGCTGGGCAAAGAACTCGCTCTCATGCTCGGCGTCGTCCCAATAGTCCGAGGCACGGTAGGTGAAGTGGTGCAGCGTCGGCCGCCAAGTCGGATGATTGGTGGCGTTGAGGCGAACGCTTGCCGCGATGTTCGAAAACTTGCCGATGGTTGCGCACCAGACAGCGCAGTCCTGCATCATGTAGGAGTAGTCGCCGAGCTCGCTTTCAGAGACACGGCTGCGCTCGGCGATCTCGGTCCAGCGGCCGAGCTTCGAGTTCTCGACTTGCGCCGTCTCGTGGACCAGCGGCGTCTCCGAAAGCTTTCTCATGCGGCGATCTTTCCGGCGGCGAAGGCGGTGACGTCGATGACGCGGTCGGCCACCGCGTCGCGCACATCCAGGTCGTGGAAGATGCCGAGCAGGGCGACGCCCGCCGCCTTCTTGGCGGCGACGAGTTCGACCACGACGTCGCGGTTTTTGGCGTCGAGCGAAGCTGTCGGCTCGTCGAGCAGCAGGATAGGATGCTCGGTGATGAAGCCGCGCGCGATGTTGACGCGCTGCTGCTCGCCACCGGAGAAGGTCGCCGGCGGCAGCGCCCAGAGTTTTTCCGGGAGGTTGAGCTGCGCCAACAGGAAACGAGCCTTCGCCCGCGCGCCTTCCCTGTCCTCACCGCGCTCGACCAGCGGCTCGGCGACGACATCGAGCGCCGAGACGCGCGGCACGGTGCGCAGGAACTGGCTGACATAGCCGATGGTGTGGCGGCGCACGGCAAGCACGGTGCGCGGACTGGCGGAGGCGAGGTCGATCAGGCCGTCTCCATGCTGGACGATGATCTGGCCTTCATCGACGGCGTAATTGCCGTAGAGCATCTTCAGGATCGAGCTTTTTCCGGCGCCCGACGGGCCGCCAAGCACCGCGCATTCGCCGGCACGGATCGAGAAGGAGACGCCCGCCACCACCGGCAGCCTGACGCCGTCGCGCAGGTGCATGGTGAAGCTTTTCGCGACATCGGAAACGACGAGAGGGGTGGGCATTAGAAAGTGCTCCTTTCGCTGTTTGCGTGGTGGCTGAAGTACCCCCGCCCGGACCTTCGGTCCGACCTCCCCACAAGGGGGAGGTAGGGC
>NZ_RZSL01000236.1:0-8917 GCF_003997355.1 Mesorhizobium sp. M1E.F.Ca.ET.041.01.1.1
GTGGCGGATCGCGCTATGCGTATAGCGGCGCCGCCAGCTGCACTGGTTACACCATGCATTCCAGCAGCCACACCGGAGAGGCCAGCGTCGGGCGAGGTTGCGCGCCCGATCTGCCATGACGTGGAAGCAGCCGATCCCATTGTTGTGCCGGCTCGGATGGCGGCGAGACCGCCGCTGGTTGCCATACGCGCGCCAGCAAATGCTGTGCCTCCAGCAACGAGTGATACACCCGCTGCCGCCGCGGTCGTGCCGAGGGCGGCGCCCGCCCCAAGCTGCGGTGCGCCTGAGACAAGACCCGACGCGATCCCCGGCCCAAAAATGCCAAGGCCAAGCAGTGCCAGTGCGCCCAGTACCTGGGACATGGCACCGGCAAGATCCGGCTCCTTGCCTTGCAATGCGGAAGCGAACTCCCCGAAGAGCGTGGAGCCGATACCGACAATGACGGCGAGCACCATCACCTTGATGCCTGACGAGATAACATGGCCGAGCACGCGTTCGGCCAGGAACGCTGAACGGTTCCAAAGTGCGAATGGAACCAAAACAAAACCTGCCAGCGTGGTGAGCTTGAACTCTAGGATGGTGATGAAAAGCTGGATGGAAAGGATGAAGAAGGCGATGATAACCAGGAACCAGGCCATCAGCAGCACGAAGATGGTCAGTGCGTTGCCGAAGATTTCCGGGAAGCCCAGGAGCTGACTGGCTTGGTCAAGCATTGGCCAAGCACCTTCGAAACCGGTCGCGGCAATGCGGCCCGGGCGCAAGAGATTGTCTGCCGACAGATTGCCGGCCGACGCCTTAATCCCGAGACCGGCAAAAGAACGATAAACGATATCGGCGAGGTTCTTGAAATTGTTCAGAATGAAGGCGAAGACGCCAACATAGAGCACCTTGCGGACAAGCCGGCCGAGAACGCTGGTTTCGTCGCCGAGCGCCCACGCCAGGCCGGCAAGTGTGATGTCAATGCCGATCAGAATGGTAGTGAGGAAGGCGAGGTCGCCCGATAGCAGACCGAACCCGCTGTCGATGTAGCGGATGAAGGTCTCCATGAAGCGATCGATGACGCCAAGGTCGTTCATGCCGCTGCCTTTCTCGTCGTGATGAACTCGTGATTAATTGCCGGGATAAGCCGAGCCGGTACCCAAGAACCGCTTCGTCATCTCGCGGGCGGCTTCGTCTGACTGGGCCTTGCGGGCGGCATCCTCGGCCTCAGCTCGAAACTGCGTTGCGAGCAGCGTCTGGATCTGCATCTGCTGTTTTGTCGAAAGCGCCATCAGCTGGTTGGTGGCCTGGCTTGCCTGAAGCGCACCGGCCGCCCCTTGGCTGCGGTTGACGAGATCGGCGAGCAGATCGCCGTCGGCGCGGACGTTCTCGACGATTTGCGACTGGACACCCATGGTCTGGCGGAACGCCTGCATGGCGGTTTGCCAACGCTCCCGCGCAGCACTCGCCACATCGCTGACTTTGATCGTGGCGTCGTAGCTTTCCGGATATTGGCTGCGCCACTGGTCTTGAAGCTTGCCCAGATCAAAGCTGAGGCCACTCGCCTGGTCCATCAAGCCGTCGATGCGATGGAGCGAACCGGTGAGTTGGCCAACGGAAGAGAAATCCAGACGCTGAAGATTGCGCGCCATGTTCTGCAGCATGGTCGCCTGATTCTGCAGCGACTGGATTTGGTTGTTGATCTGCTCCAATGCGCGCGCGGCCGTCAGCACGTTCTGCGCATAATTGGACGGATCGAACACGATAAGGGCGTACGCGGGCTGCACATAGTCGGCCATAGGCTTGGCGATCAGGGAAACGGTGATCAGGCCGGAGAGAAGGCGTCGCCGCATCATGAGAATTGCTCCTTGTCTGGTTGAGGGAATTGCTTGAGAAGTTCGCCGGCCCAATCGAGGCCGCGCGCGATCAGGAACTGCGAGGCAAAGCTGCCTTGCCCGTCTTCGGACATGATCCTGTCGATCAGAGTCTGCGTGGCCGGATCGGAAGCACCGCAAAGCGCAAGAGCGATGGGGCCAAGCTCGAGCTCGAACAGACGGTTGCCGCGGCGCGATTGCAGATAATACTGACGCTTCGGCGTGGCGCGGGCGATCAATTCGATCTGCCGCTCGCTTAAACCGAAGCGCTCGTAGGCTGTGCGCGCCTGGGGTTCCACGGCACGATCATTGGGAAGGAAAATGCGCTGCGGGCAGCTTTCGATGATTGCCGGCGCTATGCCAGAGCCCGCGATATCAGCCAGCGACTGCGTAGCGAAGACAACCGACACGTTCTTCTTTCGCAGCACCTTCAGCCATTCGCGGATGCGGGCGGCGAACAGCGGATTGTCGAGATAGACCCACGCCTCGTCGAGCATGATCAGCGTGGGCCGTCCGTCGAACCGTTCCTCAAGTCGCTGGAACAGATAGGTAAGCACCGGCAGCAAAGCGCCTTGGCTGTGCATTAACTCCTCGGTCTCGAAACACTGCACATCCGACAAGGCCAGCCCATCATGATCGGCATCGAGCAGGCGGCCGAAGGGACCGTCGAGCGTGTAGGGCATCAATGCGGTCTTCAGCGCATTGGATTGAAGCAGGACCGAAAGACCGGTCAGTGTGCGTTCCTGCGCCGGCGCGGTGGCAAGGCTGGCCAGCGCTGACCAAATAGCCTCCTTCACCTCCGGCGTGACGGTGACGTTCTCGTGGGCAACAAGGCTGGCGATCCATTCGGCCGCCCAGCTTCGGCTAGCCTGGTCGTTGATGCTGCGCAGTGGCTGAAAGGCAAGGGAACCGTCCGCTCCTAGCGCGTGGTGTTCTCCACCCATGGCAAGTGTTGCAGCACGGGCCGAATTGCCTTTGTCGAAGACATAAACCTGGGCGCCGGCATAGCGCCTGAACTGCAGAGCAATCAGAGCAAGCAGAACCGACTTGCCGGCGCCGGTCGGACCAACAACCAGCATGTGGCCGACATCTTCGACGTGGGTGGAAAGCCGAAACGGTGTCGACCCACTGGTCTCGGCAACGAAAAGCGGTGGCGCTTCGGTTTGGGTGACTTTCGCGAGATGCTCGTTTGTCGCAGGACCGGCCCAAACCGACGACAGCGGCATGAGATGGGCAAGGTTCAATGTATGAACGAGCGGTTGGCGAACGTTAGCGTAGACATGGCCAGGCAATGAGCCGAGCCAAGCCTCGACCGCATTGACGCCTTCTCGGATCGTGGTGAAGCCGAGCCCATTGATGATGCGCTCGACCGCGCGAAGCTTCTCTGCAGCGGCTTGGCGATCCTCGCCCCACACCGTCACGGTGGTGGTGAGATAGCCGAAACTCACATGATCACCGCCCAATGCCTGAAGGGCTTCGTCGGCATCGAGCGCCTTGTTGTCGGCATCGTTATCGACAAGCGGGACCGGCTCGTTGGTAATGACCTCGCGTAGGATTGCCACGATCGATTTGCGCTTGGCAAACCACTGCCGGCGCAATCGCGTCAGCGTCTTCGTGGCTTCCGTTTTCTCGAGCGGAATGAAGCGCGTCATCCAGCGATAGGCGAAATCCTGATGATTGAGGGTATCGAGGATTCCGGGCCGGGTGAGGTTCGGAAAGCCGAGGATGGTCAGTGTGCGAAGATGCTGCTCACCCAGCATCGGCTCCAGGCCACCGGTAAGCGGCGCATCGACCAGGATTGCATCCAGATATATCGGCGTTTCCGGGGCCATGATAGGATGGCGACGAGGCGAAATCGTGCCGTGGAGGTAGGTCAACGTCTGAGCATCATCGAGGACGCGTACTTCGGACATGAAACCCGAGAAGAGATCGAGCACGCGGTTGGTCTCGTCACGGAACCTCGCCAGATCCTGGCGCCAGTCTCTTTCTCCTCGGGAATAATGAGAGTCGACGAGCGCGCTTTCTGCGCGCGCCTGGGCGTCCGGCGGTGGCATAAACACCAAGGTCAGATGATAGCGGCTCTCGTAGTGCGCTACCTTCCCCTCGAAAGCAGCGCGGCGTTCTTCGTCGACCAGCCACGACGCGGCGTCAGGAAAATGCGAGTTCGGATAGCCCAGCGCTTCTGTGCGCTCGGCCTCAAAGAACAATGCCCAGCCAGAGCCAAGGCGTCTGAGAGCATTGTTCGCCCGGGCGCAAATGCCGACGAGTTCAGCCTCCGTCGCACTTTCGAGATCCGGGCCGCGGAACCGCAACGTCCGCTGAAAGCTGCCGTCCTTGTTGAGCACGATGCCGGGCGCCACCAAGGCAGCCCAGGGTAGATGGTCGGCAAGCCGGTCGGCTTTGCTTCGATATTCCGAAAGGTTCAGCATGCAAGCCACCCCTTCAGACGTAGGTGGCGCACAAGCACGCTGGCGAAGTCCGGATCGCGTCTTGCGGCAAACACCGCTAACGAGTGGCCTGCGATCCAAAGCACCAGACCAGCAATCCATTGCTGCAAGCCGAAGCCAATGGCCGCGGCCACTGTACCGTTGAGGATCGCCACCGCGCGCGGAGCCCCGCCGAGCAGGATCGGCTCGGTCAGCGCCCGGTGGACCGGTACTGCGAAGCCCTCGATATGCTGCTCCCCGGCGGCCATCAGACGAGCGCCCCACCACCGAAGGAGAAGAAGGAGAGGAAGAAGCTCGATGCCGCGAAGGCGATTGACAGACCGAAGACGATCTGAATCAGGCGCCGAAAACCACCGGCGGTGTCGCCGAAGGCAAGCGTCAGGCCGGTGGTGATAATGATGATCACCGCAACGATCTTGGCGACCGGTCCCTGCACGGACTCCAGGATCTGCTGCAGCGGCTGCTCCCACGGCATGCCGGAGCCGGCGGCATAAACCGGGGCCGTGTTAAGAAACGCGAGCGCTGTGGACGAAAGAAAGCGAAGCTTCTTGCGCATGAGGAAGGCCTTTCAAAGCTGCTGGAGTTGCGAAAGCGTGAGCGGGGCAACGGCGTAATCGCCGCTGCCGTCGAGACCGGTGACCTCGGCGATTGCGTCGATGTGGCGCGACGAGCCGCGTCCCGCTATGAAGACGATCAGATCTATCGCCTCAGCGATGAGCCGGCGGGGAACGGTGACCACCGCTTCCTGGGCGAGTTGCTCAATGCGATAGAGAGCCGAGCGCGCGGAATTGGCGTGTACGGTAGCGATGCCGCCTGGGTGCCCGGTGTTCCATGCCTTCAGCATGTCGAGCGCTTCCGCGCCCCTCACCTCGCCCACGATGATGCGGTCCGGCCTGAGCCTCAGCGTCGAGCGCACGAGATCGGCAAGGGTGACCGAGCCCCGCCTTGTTCTCAGGGCAACGCAGTCCCTGGCCGCGCACTGCAGTTCGCGTGTGTCCTCGATCAGGATCACCCGATCGTCGCATTCGGCGACTTCAGCCAGCAGAGCGTTGGCGAGTGTTGTCTTCCCCGAGGAAGTGCCGCCGGCGATCAGCATGTTGCGCCGCTCGCGGACGGCCTTTTTCAGCGCATCGGCCTGCAGCGGCAGCATGATGCGTTCGGCAACATAGTCGGCCAGGGTGTAGACTTTCGCGGCGGGCTTGCGGATGGCAAAACATGGCGCCAACACCACAGGTGGCAGCAGGCCTTCGAAGCGTTCGCCAGACGGCAATTCGGCACTGACGATCGGGTTGTCGGCGTGCGCCTCGGCGCGCACGTGCGAAGCAACCAGGCGGATGATACGTTCTGCCTCGGACGGGTGCATGTGAACGTCGGTATCGACCCGACCTTCGCCTAACCGGTCGAGTCGCAGCGCGCCGTCGGGATTGACCATCACCTCGATGACGGACGGATCGGCCAGGGCTTCGGTGATTGCCGGACCCATGGCGGTGCGCAGCATGACACGCCGCCGGTGGTCGGCCTCGGGATGAGAGCTCATCCTTCCCCTCCCCCACCATTGTCTTTGCTAAGCGACTTTTTGCCGGAAGCGATCTGGCGGCCGACCTTCTCAACGAATTTCTCGAAACGCTCTTGGGCAATAGCCTGCGTTGCCCGATCCGGGACCGGCGTGTGGGCGTGAAGGGTGATCGAAAAGCGGATGAAGAGCGCCAGGCTCTCCAGGATCACCTCGGAATCGCGCCTGACGTGGGCAAGATCGCGGGAGAGCCGGTCAAGCCTTACGCCGTAGCGCCGATCGAACTCGCTCTCGCCACGCCGCTCGATGAACGCCTCGATCGCCTTCGCCACGATCGCTGATTTGGTCGTTGACGGATCGCGACTGAGGTTGTCCAGTTTCTCGCTGAGCTCCGGCTCAAGCAGAAACTGATGGCGAATGCGGTGCGGCTTCATGCGGCTCGTTCCGACGGCCCGGCGTTGCGCCGGCGACGGGAGAAGCATCGGCCAGACGCTCAAAATTGCTTATGGCCGTTATCTACGCTGAGGTGCGCTCTGCAACTCAGCGGACTTCAGAAGCCGGGAATGACATCGTCGCCCCTGCCCTCGTTGATACCGTAGGCGCGGGCCGCAGTGGAAATCCGATCCATGACACGCTTGTCCGCGAGCGCTTCGCTGTCATCGTCTGCGGGCTTGTACAGATCGGCCTGATCGGGCTCTTGAGAGACAACAACGTCTTCTTCGGGCAGGCTTGGATGGCGTTGCTGCTGAACGCCTCCCTCGTCTTCAACTGGCGCGTCGGCGCTTTCCTCGTCCGCAGCAAGTCGGCTATCGACGCTGCACACTTGTCCAGTCCAGCCGTCCGGGCGTGATGCAGGGCAGTCCGCATAGGGTCCGTCGTGCAGCACCGGCGCAGGCAGCACCCGATCTGTGAAATTCTGATCCTGATAATAGCGCAGCTTCTTGGCGCGGATCGGCGGCAACCCAGAAACCAGGACCAATTCGTCTGACGGCGGCAATTGCATCACCTCGCCTGGCGTCAGGAGCGGGCGCGCGGTTTCCTGGCGGCTCACCATGACATGTGAAAGCCAGGGCGCAAGCCGATGGCCCGCATAGTTGCGCATCGACCTAAGTTCGGTTGCGGTGCCGAGGGCATCCGAGATGCGCTTGGCCGTGCGTTCGTCATTGGAGGAAAAGGCAATTCGCACGTGGCAATTGTCGAGAATAGCATTGTTCTCGCCATAGGCCTTTGAAACCTGGTTCAAAGATTGTGCGATCAGATAGGAGCGAATGCCATAACCTGCCATGAAGGCGAGCGCCGTTTCGAAGAAGTCGAGGCGACCGAGCGCCGGAAACTCGTCCAGCATCATGAGCAGCTGATGCTTACGGCTCTTCTTCGGGTCCCCCTCCAGACGCTCCGTCAACCGCCTGCCGATCTGGTTCAAGATCAGTCGCACCAAAGGCTTGGTGCGCGAGATATCCGAAGGCGGCACGACCAGATAGAGCGACAGCGGTCGCTCTCCATCCACTAGGTCAGCGATGCGCCAGTCGCAGGACGAAGTGGCCGCCGCGACCGTTGGATCACGATAAAGCCCAAGAAAGGACATGGCGGTCGAGAGGACGCCTGAGCGCTCGTTTTCCGACTTGTTCAGGAGTTCGCGAGCCGCCGAGGCCACTACGGGATGGACCTGAGGGTTATGCCCCGTCCCGAGATGGTTTGTCGTCATCATCCGCCGTAGCGTTGCGGCAAACGAGCGTTGCGGGTCCGACAGGAAGGTGGCGACGCGGGCTAGCGTCTTGTCCTCTTCAGCGTAGAGCACGTGCAAAATGGCGCCAACTAGGAGTGAATGGCTGGTCTTCTCCCAGTGATTCCGTCGCTCCAGCGCGCCCTCGGGATCGACGAGGATGTCGGCGATGTTTTGAACGTCCCGGATCTCATCTGGGCCTTTGCGCACCTCCAGCAGCGGGTTGTAGCGTGCCGATCTCGGGTCGGTCGGATTGAACAGAAGGCAGTACGAGAATTTCGACCGCCAGCCGGAGGTCAACTGCCAATTTTCGCCTTTTATATCATGAATGATGGCAGACCCGGTCCAGGAAAGTAGCGTTGGAACAACCAGCCCCACGCCCTTGCCCGAACGCGTCGGCGCAAATGCCATGACGTGCTCCGGGCCGTCATGGCGCAGATAGCGATCGTTCAGCCTACCGAGGAAAACGCCCGCCGGCCGTAACAACCCTGCCGTCTCGACCTCATGAGTCGTGGCCCACCGTGAAGACCCATAGGTCGTAACCGACCCGCGCTGTCGCGCGCGCAAAAGCGAGCCTGCGATTGCGGCGGCACAGCCCAGGAATCCGCTGGCGCCTGCAAGCGTACCGGCTTTGTCGAAGACCTCCGGCGCATAAGCATCGAAGTGGAACCACCATTCAAACAGCTTCCACGGCTTGTAGATTGGCCAGCCGGCGAAGAGAAACCATGGTGCGCCGAGAGGCGTCTGGTAGGTCAGCATTTGAGCGCACCATTGGGTTGCCGTCCATACGCCGATAATGACAATTGCGCACACAACGGCGATCTGCCCGATCAGTAGCTTCGTAGGTGTCATCGGCTTGGCCCGCTGAACAACGCGACCTAGCATCGCGCGGTGCAGCCGGGACAGGAATGTTCCTCACATACGATTTGGGAGCAATGAACGACTTCCTACTATGCAGGTCGGTCAGCACGCGTGTTGCGCCTTCACGCGACACCATCCTCTCCATTCACCCTGAGGCCCGGCGCCGCCGACAGTTGCGTGACCGCTCCTCCGCAAAGTTATCTTCTGCGTTCAGGGAGCCAGGGCGCCTGGGCTGGCTGATGAACACCGTCCGCTCGCGCATGTGGGGTCGAATTGATTTGTGCCCAAGTGGAGGCAGGCTCATCATTCAACAGTTGCCGCAGTTCCCCTGGCTCGAACGCCATCATTGGTGGGGAGGCAGGCTCGTCTTCCAACAGTTGCCGCAGTTCCCCTGGCTCGAACGCCATCATCGGTGGGGAAGCGGGTTCATCCTCCAACAGCTGCCGCAGTTCCCCTGGCTCGAACGCCATCATCGGTGGGGAAGCGGGTTCATCCTCCAACAGCTGCCGCAGTTCCCCTG